>JANOFA010001071.1:0-10429 GCA_031413355.1 Gemmatimonadota bacterium
AGGAAGACGGCCTTGCGTCGCAGGCAGACCGAACCGGGGTCACGCCGTGCCAGCACCCGGGTCAGCAGCGGGAGCGCCCGGTCGTGGTCCATCTGCAGCACGGCGTTGAGCGCCGCCATCTTGACGTCGGATTCTTCATCGCAATTCCCCTGACCCGCCCTGCCACCGGGCGAGGTCGCAGTCTCCCCGTCCCGGATCACCGCTTCGGCCGCGCCCGGATCTCCCTCCCGGGCGAGCGAACCCCGGATACGGACTGCGAGGGCGTCGCCATCGCCCCGCGTGGCGGCGGCGGGATACTTCGTGCGCTGCTGCTCGAGCGCCGCGAGCGCCAGCCTGGCGTTGTCCGCTCCGCCGGTCCGGTACTGCGCAAACGCCTGCCAGTAGAGCGCGTCGGCGGTATAGCCGGACTTGGGAAATTTTCGCACCATCTCGGCGAAGAGCGTGGCGGCGCGGGCGTACTGATTCTTGCCGAGCGCCTCGCGGGCGATCTTGTACAGCGAATCGGCTGGATCGCCCTGCAGCCAGGCCGCGGGCGGGACGGACGCAATCGAGTCGGCCTGACGGGCCGAAGTGAACAGGGGCAGGTGGATATCGCTCGTGGCCAGCGAGGCAGCGGCGGCGAATCCCAGGAACCAGCGGCTCATTCAGCTCTCTCCTTGCAGGACGGGCGCGTCGCCCGTCGGTACGACCGACCGCAGGCGGGCAATGGTGCCCCGGCGATCGAGTCCAGTGGTGATCAGGTTGACGTCCCGTTCCGCTTCCACGGGCAACTGTGCGATCTCGGCCAGAACCAGTTCGAGGTCTTCCAGCAGCGGCTGGATCCGTGCGTCGCGGCCGCCGGGGCTGTCGAGCAGGATCCGAGTGGCGGCGAGCAGCCGGCGCGCGTCCTCGGGCGCGACTGCATCGGACTTGCCGCTGCGGGCCTCGGCGCGGAAGCCGGTGAGGAACACTTCCACCCGGCCGAGGTGATCGCCGGTGGTTATGCGCTGGGCGACGGTAGGGGCGGGCGTCCCTGCCCGCCCATCCCCATTCACACCCGCCCGGCCACCCCCATTCACTCCCGAGCGGCCGGCGATGATCGGGGCGGGCCGCACGCTCATCCGGCCGATGGCGAATGCGAGCAGTACGGCGGCTGCGGCGGCCGCGGGAATCAGGAAGGGCAGGGTCCGCCGCCAGGCTGAGCGGAGCGGCGTGACCGGTATCTGCCGCGCCTCCGCGATGCGGGCCCAGAGCTGCTCGCGTGGGGGCACCGGCGGCTGGTGATAGGCGCGGGCGAGTTCCGCGAGGTTGGGGTCGAGTTCGTCGTTCGTCATGCTAGTCTCCGGTCGTCCTGGCGAATGCCGCGAGTGATTCCCGCAGCCGGCCGCGGGCCCGATGCAGCTGGGCCTTGGATGTACCCGCGGTCACACCGAGCATCTGACCGATCTCCTCGTGGGTGTAGCCTTCGACATCATGCAGCACGAACACCGAGCGGTAGCCCTCCGCCAGCTGGTCGATGGCGCGGTGGAGCCGCTCGCCGAGGTCGGCGTCGCTCCGGTGGGGCGCGGGATCGGCGACATTTGCACCCGCCTCGATCGGTACTTCGCGCTCGACCTTCCGTTTGGCGGATCGCAGCCCGCCGAGTGAAACCGAGACGGCGATCGAGCCAATCCAGGTACCGAGCTTCGAGTCGCCACGGAAATCACCCAGCCGGCGGAAGACCCGGATGAACGTTTCCTGGGTCCAGTCGGCGGCCCGGTCGCCATCGCCGGCGAAGCGCCAGGTCATGCGCCAGACCTGGTCGACGTAGCGATCGTAGAGGGTGCGTTCCGCACCCTGATCCCCCGCGAGGACGCGGGCGATGAGGTCGTGCTCTGTCACGGCACTCCGGGGTCTTGTCGAGTCACTCGGCCGATCCTGCGCCACTCTGACGCAGGCTGGAGAGAAAGGGTTGCTCGAGAGGGGCGGAGTGGGCAAGGCCGGCGGGCGGGAAGACCAAGGGGCGGCCAGCCTGGCCGCCCCCGGGGATGCAGCAGATGCTACTCCGGTGGCTAGCTGTCCACCTCCACCTTGATCGCGGTGGCGGTGATCGCTGCCGGCGTACCGGCGGAGGTCACACTGCCGAAGCCCTCCGCCCGGACCAGCTGGCCCGCGGCAACAGCATTTGCGGTCGACTGGAGAGAGAATAGGTCGCCGAGCGGGTCGAACGTCAGGCTACCGACCGTGATCACCACGCCGCCGGTCAGCGTCACCGTCCCGCCCGCCACGTCGACTGCCGTCACCGACCCCGCGAACTGCCCGCTGCCGCCCTGGTCGTCCGGATTGCCTTCGAAGACTTCCGTGCTGCTGGTGATGTCGATCGAGATGCCGAGCACCTTGAGGAAGGCGATCGGCGGCTGGGCCGCGTTGGGGACGAGGTTATCGCCGTCCACGTAGAGCTCGATCGAGGGCTCATCCGTGCGATCGGCGAGACGCAGGTCGTTTGCGGTGAAGGAGCCGTCGGTCGGCGCCTGGGGCGACGCGGGCGCGTTCCGCCGTGCCTCGATGGGTGGCTGCTGCGCGTTGGCCAGTGCGCCGGTGATGGCACTCTCCCATTCAGCCCGGCTCACCCGGCTGTCGGACGGCGTGCGGAAGCGTGTGGTGCTGGTGTAGTTCACCACGATGCCGCCGAGAGAAAGAGTGACAGTGCCGGCTGCGGGATCGATGGCGGTGACCTGGGCTTCGATCTTCTCCTCGATGTCGTCGGCTTCCGCCTCGATCTCACGCGCGACCAGCGAGCCGGGGATGAGCTTCACCTCGATCCGCCGGGGACCTGCGTTGACCGCCGTCTCGAAATCGGAGTAGCTCATGACCACCCGCTGGGGGGCGGCGCTGGGGCCGGTCGTCGACCCGCAGGCGGCGAGAAGCAGAACGCCGAGTGTACTTGAGGCGCCGGCGATGGAACGGATGAAACGGGACATAAGCCCTCCTGGGGCTGATAGGTTCTGGTGTCTGGGCTCATCCCTGACAAGGAGGGGGAAAGGCAGGTTGGATGCCGCTGTGCCTGCGGCGTAAGTCGTTGAGCCGCAACAGTTGAATCACCCATGGCCTGTCGCGGAACGCTACACATGAAATGTTTTGGTACCACCGGCCCCCCCATCGGGGGGCGGCCGGAAGCGGTGCTTCCGAGCCCGCTGTCTGCACCGGGATGATCGTTCGCGGGAGGCGGCCGCGGCACCGCGCGCCCGCCACAATTCTGCCATCTGGCCGGGGAATTGGCCTATCCCTAAGTATTAGCCTCTGAACAACTTGCGAGTCTCGCCCACGATTGCGTCCCGGCGCCAGGAGCGGCTATATTCCCGCGTCTCACGGGCCGGCTCCCGGTCCCGGAAATCGCTAGCCATCTGAAATCCGGCAGGGAAGACCCAGCGGGTCGTCCCTGCGTCCCGATCACGACCGCCACGACCACGGATCCGCATGACCGGCCTGAACCCCAACGAGCGCATCCTGCCCCGGCTGATCGAGGAGGAGATGCAGCAGTCGTTCATCAACTATTCGATGAGCGTCATTGTCTCGCGCGCGCTGCCGGATGTGCGTGACGGGCTGAAGCCGGTGCACCGCCGGATCCTGTACGCGATGAACGAACTGGGCCTGGTGCCCGGCCGGCCGTACAAGAAGTCCGCGACGGTCGTCGGCGACGTGTTAGGCAAGTACCACCCGCACGGCGACGGCTCGGTGTATGACGCGCTGGTGCGCATGGTGCAGGAGTTCTCGCTGCGCTACCCGCTGATCGACGGGCAGGGCAATTTCGGCTCGGTCGACGGCGATCCGGCGGCGGCGTACCGGTACACCGAGGCCCGGCTCACGCCGATCGCCGTCACCATGCTGGAGGATATCGACAAGAACACCGTCGACTTCCAGGCCAACTACGACGACCGGCTGCAGGAGCCCACGGTGCTGCCGTCGCGGGTGCCGAACCTGCTGGTCAACGGCTCGAGCGGCATCGCCGTCGGCATGGCGACGAACATTCCGCCGCACAACCTGCGCGAGGTGGTCAAGGCGACCCAGGCACTGATCGACGAGCCCGAACTCACCATCAGCGATCTCCGCAAGCACATCAAGGGTCCCGACTTTCCCACCGCCGGCTACATCTACGGCCGGCAGGGGATCAAGGAGGCCTACGAGACGGGCCGCGGCAAGATCATCATGCGGGCGCGGGCCCAGATCGAGGAGCGGGAGTCGAGCGGCAAGAGCCAGATCGTCATCACCGAGATTCCTTATCAGGTGAACAAGGAAAACCTGGTGAAGGCGATCGCCGAGCAGGCGATCGACAAGAAGCTCGAGGGCATCAGCGGGGTGAACGACGAGTCGGACAAGGACGGCATGCGGATCGTGGTCACGCTCAAGCGCGACGCGATCCCCAACGTGGTGCTGAACCAGCTGTACAAGCATACCGCGATGCAGTCCACCTTCGGCGTGATCATGCTGGCGCTGGACGACGGTGCGCCCAAGGTGATGAACCTGAAGACGATGCTGGAGCGCTATATCGCGCACCGGCACCAGGTGGTGGTCCGGCGGACCCAGTTCGACCTCGATGCGGCGCAGGCGCGGGAGCACATCCTCGAGGGGCTCAAGATCTGCGTCGACAACATCGACGAGGTCGTGCGGATCATCCGCGAGTCCAAGGACGTGCCGGAAGCGGACGCCCGGCTGCGGACACGTTTCGGGCTGTCGGAGAAGCAGGCCGACGCGATCCTCAACATGCGGCTCGCCAAGCTGACCGGCCTGGAGATCGAGAAGCTGGAAGCGGAGCTGGCGGAGGTTCGTGGCGAGATCAAGGAGCTCAAGAGCATCCTTGCCTCCAAGCCCCGGCGGATGACGATCCTCAAGGACGAGCTGGAGGAGGTCGCCAAGAAGTACGGCGACGACCGGCGGACGGAGATCCTGGCCGACCAGGACGACTTCTCGGTGGAGGATCTGATCGCCGAAGAGGACATGGTGATCACGATCTCGCACACCGGCTACATCAAGCGGATCGCGGTGAGCACCTACCGCCGGCAGCGGCGCGGCGGCCGTGGTCTGCAGGGGGCGACAACGAAGGAAGAGGACTGGATCGAGCACCTCTTCATCGCCAGCACCCACGACTACCTGATGTTCTTCACCAATACCGGGCAGGTGCACTGGCTCAAGGTGCATGAAATCCCGCAGGGCGGCCGCGCCAGCCGGGGCAAGCCGGTGGTGAACTGCATCGCCATCCGGCAGGACGAGCGGGTGGCGGCGACGGTGGCGGTGCGGGCGTTTACCGCCGATCAGGGACTGATCTTCGTCACCCGCAACGGCACGGTGAAGAAGACCAGTCTCGCCGAGTATGGCAACGTGAGGAGCACCGGCATCCGGGCGATCAACATCGACGAGGGCGACGAGCTCATCGACGTGCAGCAGTGCGACAGCGAGAGCGATATCGCGCTGGCGACCGCGGACGGCATGAGCATCCGCTTCCATTCGGGCGACGTCCGCTCGATGGGCCGGGTCGCCACCGGAGTGAAGGGGATCGAGCTGGAGAGCAACGATCATGTCATCGGCATGGTGATCATTCGGCGGGATGCAACGCTGCTGGTGGTGTCGGAAAAGGGGTTCGGCAAGCGCTCCGAGCTGGCGGATTACCGGGTGCAGAAGCGGGGCGGCAAGGGCATCATCACCCTCAAGCGCACCGACAAGACCGGCGCCCTCGTCGCCCTGATGGAGGTACAGCCGGACAACGAGCTGATGCTGATCACCAAGCATGGGGTCATCATCCGCATGCCGGTCGATTCCATCCGGGTCATCAGCCGCAACACGCAGGGCGTCCGGGTCATGAACCTGGATGCCGGCGACACCGTGGTGGATGTCGCCCGGGTGGTGAATGAGGACGAGGCGGGGACGGCGGAGGAGGGGGTGGAGGTGCCGGGTGTGGATGACGCGGAGTAGGCGTCGGTCAATGGTTTCCGGCCCGGCCGCATGCTGACCGCGTGACCGCCCCGGCCACCACGCCCGCGGTGTCCCTCGCCGCGATTCAGGACGCGGCGCGTGCGCTCGTCGGCGTCGCGGTCCGCACTCCGATGGTCGCCGTGGCCGGCCGGCCGCTCTTCCTCAAGTGTGAGCACCTGCAGCCGATCGGCGCCTTCAAGATCCGCGGCGCCTTCACGGCCATCGCCGGCCTCGCTCCCGCGGACCGGGCTCGCGGCGTGGTCACCTCGTCAAGTGGCAATCATGGACAGGCGGTGGCGGCCGTCGCCCACCAGTTCGGCATTCCAAGCGTCATCGTGATGCCGGAATCGGCGCCCGGCATCAAGGTCGCTGGCGTACGCCGTCATGGCGGCGAGGTGGTCTTTGCCGGCAAAACCCGCTCACCGGAACAGCAGACCGTCGCCGAGGGGTTCGTGACGTCCAGGGGCATGACGATGATTCCGCCCTTCGATCATCCCGGCGTCATCACGGGGCAGGGGACCTGCGGTCTGGAGATCGTGGAGCAGGCGCCGGAGGTGCGTACCGTGCTGGTGCCGGTGGGGGGGGGCGGACTACTCTCCGGGGTCACGATGGCGATCAGCGCACTCCGGCCCGACATCGAGATCATCGGCGTGGAACCGGCCGGAGCGCCGAAGCTCTCGGCGGCCCTCGCGGCGGATGGTCCGGTGCTGCTCGAGCAGACGGCGAGCGTCGCGGATGGCCTGCTCACCCGCTCGATCGGTGTGCTGCCCTGGTCGCTGATCCACGGTCGGGTCCGGCGCGCGGTGCAGGTGACGGAAGCGGAAATCGGCGCGGCGGTGCGCTGGCTGTATCGGCATCAGGGATTGCGGGTCGAGCCGTCGGGGGCGGTGGCGGTGGCCGCCGTCCTGGCGGGGAAGATCGAGAGCGACGGCCCGATCGTGGCCGTGCTGAGCGGAGGCAACGTGGATCCCGATCTCTTCCAGCGCCTGATCGATTCGTGAGCCCCGCCCCGCGCATCCTGGTCGCCGATGATGACCAGGCGCTCACCCGCACCCTGTCCTGGATCCTGAAGGAGAACGGGTACGAGGTCGCCGTCGTCAGCAACGGCGATTTCCTGCTGGATCGTCTCGCCGCCGACCCCTACGATCTGCTGCTGCTCGACATCATGATGCCGGGCGCGGACGGGCTGCAGCTGCTGGAACAGGTCAAGGCCGACCCGCGGGTCAGCGATGTGCCGGTGCTGATGATCTCCAGCATGCCGCCGGAAGAGGCCACCGTGCGCGCCCTCGGACTCGGCGCGGCGGATTTCATCTCCAAGCCGTTCCGGGTGCGGGAGCTGCTCGCGCGGGTCAAGGCGCACCTGCGGGTCGGGCGCGAGCTCAACCTGGCGCGCGCCGAGGCCCGCAGCCGCTCCGAGATGGTGGATATCCTGCAGGAGGTGACCGCCAGTCTCAAGCCGGAGGAGATCTACCATATCCTGGTGCGCCGGGTGGCCCGCGGCCTCAAGATTTCGAAGTGCTCGCTGATTTTCGCCACCCCGGGCGAAGAAGAAGCCCTGGTGGTGGCTTCCTACGAGAACCCGATGCTGCGCGACCTGCGTATCGGCCTGGGCCGCTACCCCGAGATCCGGCGTGCGCTGGACACCCGCCAGACCGTGCTCATCACCGACGTCGCCACCGACCCGCTGTATGCCGAGGCGCGCGAGGAGTGGGAATCGGAGGGGTGGAAGGTGCCGACCCGCTCGGCGATCGCCATTCCATTCGTGATGAAAGACCAGCGGGCGGGGGTGTTCTTTTTGCGGACGACGATCGAGGACACACCGCTCAACGCCTCCGACATGGCGTTCGCGGAGCAGGTGATCAAGGCGGCGGCGCAGGCGCTGGAAAAGGCGTACGACCTCGAAAGCGCGGTGGTCGGCCGGGAACAGATGAAGCAGCTGGCCGAAACCGATTCGCTGACCGGCACCTTCAACCGGCGGGCCCTGGCGGAGAAGCTGGTGCAGGAAGTGGAGCGGGCCAGTCGCTACAACACCCAGCTGGCCTGCCTGATGATCGACGTCGATAACTTCAAGCAGATCAACGACGCCCACGGACACCTGGTGGGAGATACGGTCCTGCGGCAGCTGGGCGCCATTCTCCGGCGGGAGCAGCGGGCGGTGGACGTGGTCGCCCGCTACGGGGGCGAGGAGTTCGTCGTGCTGCTGCCGGAGACGATATCGGGCGGAGCGCGGATCTTCGCCGATCGCGTCATCAAGAAGGTCGCGGTGTATACCTTTGGTGACGCGGAGCATGCAATCCACGTGACGATCAGCATCGGTATTTCCTCGTATCCCGACCAGCGGGTGCAGGACGGCGAAACGCTGCTGACGCTGGCCGACCAGAACCTGTACAAGGCCAAGCAGGACGGCCGCAACCGGTACCGCGATTGAGCAGCCGACGCTGCCCCCGCTGCAATCGGATCTATCCCGATCCGGCCCGCTTCTGTCCGCAGGACGGCAGCCCCCTGGTCGATGTCGCCGGGGCCGCACCGGCCGCGCCCGCGCCGGACCAGACCAGCGCTGGGTTGCGCACTTTGGTGCGGCAGGCCGCGCTCAAGCGCGGGCCGGGGATGGACCGTGCCAGCACGCTCACCAACGCGCTGCTCGATGAGCGCTATCAGGTGGGCAAACGCCTCGGCGAAGGCGGCATGTCCTACGTCTACCTGGCCAAGGACATGGCCACAGCCGAGACCGTCGCCATCAAGGTGCTCACCCCCAAGCTCAAGGAAGACAAGAGCTCGGTGGAGCGCCTGCGGCGCGAGGCGGGTCTCGCCATGCGGCTCGATCATCCCAATGTCTGCCGCATCTTCCGGCTGGGCGAGACCGAGGACGGGTTGATCTATCTCGTGATGCCGTACCTGCCGGGTGAGCTGCTGTCGGATCGCGAGGTGCGACAGGGCGCGCTGCCGCTCGACTTCGGCCTGCCGCTGGTGGTGCAGATGTGCCGCGGGCTGCAGCATGCCCACGACTTGCAGATCGTGCACCGCGACCTCAAGCCGGAAAATGTGATGCTGGTGCCCGATGATCAGGGCCCCGGTGGCGTGCGGGCGGTGGTGATGGACTTCGGCCTGGCCAAGGAGCGGCGGCAGGAGCCCGAGGTCGCCAAACTCACGGCGACCGGGATCGTGCTCGGCACGCCGGAGTTCATGAGCCCCGAACAGATCCGCGGCAAGGTGCTCGACCTGCGGAGCGACATCTACGCACTCGCGATCGTCGCGTTCGAGATGTTCACCGGCCAGTTGCCGTTTCAGGGGCGCAACGCGCAGGAGATGATGATCGCGCGGCTCCGGGGCAAGCCGAAGCTGCTGCGAGAGGTGAAGCTGGACCTGCCGGGCCGGCTGGAGCAGGTGCTCAACAAGGCGATGGCGCTGGATCCGGGCGACCGCTTCTCCACAATGGGCGCCTTTGCGGAGGCGATCGAAGGGGCGGAGGAGAGCGGGGTATTTGCCCGTCTCTTTCGAAAGTAGGCGATAGGCGGTAGGCGATGGGCGATCACTTCCACCGCCCACCGCCCACCGCCTACCGCCTTCTGATCCCCAAGACATCTATTCTCATGGAGCCCACATGCGACGCGGCGCACTTTCGGTGGCGATGGTGGCGGTAGCCGGCGTGATCGTCGGTGTGGTTGGCGCGATCGCTGTGGGCGCGGGGGCGGGCGCAGGGGCCCCATACCTGGGGTCCCTCCTCGCCCCGGCGACCACGCACGGCGAATGGATCCGGATCGCCAACGCCGCCGGCGACTCGATGCGCGCATACGTCGCCTACCCCGAGCGCAAGGACGCGGCGCCGGCGGTGATCGTGATCCACGAGATCTTCGGTCTGAGCCAATGGGAACCGAGTGTCGCCGACCGCCTGGCCGGCGCCGGCTACGTCGCCATCGTCCCTGACCTGCTCGGCACTCGCTTTGGCATCACTCCAGCCAATCCCGACAGCGGCCGGAAGCTCACGGCGCTGCTGACGCCGGACGGGGTCACTGCCGATCTCGATGCGGCATACGCCTATGTGAACCGGCTGGCGGCGGTGCGGAAGGACGACATCGCCACGATCGGCTTCTGCTGGGGTGGCGCGAAGAGCTTTGCGTACGCGGCCGCCAATCCGAAACTCAAGGCAGCGGTGGTTTGCTACGGTTCGTCGCCCGACTCGACCCGCCTTTCCGCCATCCAGGCGAAGGTGCTCGGGGTGTACGGCGAGAACGATGCGCGCATCACCGCCTCCCTCCCTGATGTCGACCGCCAGTTGAAGGCGGCGGGAAAGAGCTTCGAGTACCGGATCTATCCCGGCACCGGCCACGGTTTCCTGCGGCCCGGTCGCGCCGGCGCGGATGGCCCCGAAGTGGAGCGGGCGTGGACCGATATTCTGGGATTCTACAAGGAAGCGCTGCGGTAGGCTCCGATAGGCTTGCCCGAAGCCGGCGTGCCGCAGTCGACGCGTCGAATCATCACGGGCAGGGGTCGACCGCAGGTCGAC
>JANOFA010001072.1:0-2135 GCA_031413355.1 Gemmatimonadota bacterium
GCGAACTGGTGATCGCACTGGCCTCACGACTGGCGCGGGACGGCTGGACGCTTTAACCGCAGATCGACTACCCAGACGTGGTTCTCGCGCGGGCGCAATCCCGGCTCGCCGTCGGCTCACCGCCTGGTCCCTGACCGGCGGGTACGGCAACGCCCTCCCCGCCCCCGACGCGCTGCGAGGCGCCCTCCCCCGTGGGCGCGACACCGCCGGCCACTGGTACTTCGAACTGAGGTCCGCGCCCGGCCCCGATGGCAGCGGCAATCGTGACTCGGCGGTGATCGCCCGGTTCAATGCAGCACTCGTCCGCGGCGACACCGTCGCCCGACTCGCGCCGTTCGATCTCGTCGAGGTCGTCTCCAATGGCCGCCGCCGGCTGGAGCGGCGCCTTCTGTCGGGCCAGGATCGCTGGGGCGTTCTGTCCGACGGCACCCTGTGGGTGGCCCGCATCGGGGAGAACCGCATCGACTGGCGCGGCGCGGACGGCAACTGGCGGACGGGAGACCAACTCCCCGACCCCGTCCTGCCGATTCGCCAGAACGACCGGGACCTCTTTCTGAACCAGTTCGACCCCGACCTCCGCCCCACCGTCGAGGCGATTCCCTTTGCCGCGATCAAGGCACCGTTCGAGCAGGCTATCATCGCGACCGACGCCAGTGCGTGGCTGATGAAGAGCCGTTCGGTGGGAGACACGATCCGCAACTATCAGCTGGTTGACCAGCAGGGCCAGCTTGTCGCTGAGGCCCGGCACGCCGGCCTCGGCCGCCTGCTCGCGCTGAGCGACAGCCTGGCGCTGGTCGGCGAGCATTTCGAGGGGGGGACCCGACTTCTCCTGTTCCGCCTGCCGGCTCGTCCGGCTTCCGGCGGAACCTGACGTCAACCGCAGCTTCCCGGAGTTCACGTGATGATGGTCAGGTCCTGGCGGGTCGCCCGGCTCGTCCCCGCAGTCGTCCTGCTCGCTTGCAACGACGCCGCTTCACCGCTGATCGTCCTCGACACACCGGAACAGGTGCTGGGCCGGACCTTTCAGCAGGTCAGCAACGTGATCGAGTTGCGGGACGGCCGGGTCGCGCTCGCGGAACTGAAGGACCGGACGTTTCTCTATGTGAACTTCGCCTCGGGTGACGCCACACCGGTCGGGGTTCACGCCGACACGATCCGGGAGAACGACCCCGCCCCCGGCATGCACAAGCTGCCCGGCTACCTGCTCCGCTTTGCCGGCGACACCGTCGGGCTGGTGGACTTCGCCGCGGAGCGGACCAGCCTGTGGAATGAGCAGGGACAGTTCATCCGCCTGATCGGCAGCGGCAAGGTTGGCGGCACCAACCAGGCGCTGGCGTGGGACTGGAGCGGCCATTCCTACAAGGAAGACCTGCGCACCGTCCTCGGCGGGCTCGAACCCGGTGCGGAACTCGGCTTTGACAGCCTGGCTGTCATGCGCATCACCGATGGCGACTCGGTGGCGGACACCGTCGCCCGCCTGAAACTCCCGGTGTGGGGACGCGGGCAGTTCGGCGAAACGGTCAAGATCGTCTCCACCATCTTCTCCGGCCGGGACGTCTTCGGCGTGCTGCCGGATGGATCGCTCTGGGCGGCACGCGCCAACGACAACAGGGTCGACTGGCGTTCGCCGACCGGCGAATGGACCCGCGGCGACGAGCGTTCCTTTGCGGTCATTGCCGTGACGCAGGAAGAGCGCGATGCCTTTCTCGAGAAGCTGCGCGTGCAGATGATGCAGATGGGTGCGCCTGCGGGCATCGAACTGAAATACCCCTTCGCCGACACCAAACCGCCGTTCAGCTCCGCGGTGGCGAGTCCCGCGGGCGAGGTCTGGCTCCAGCGCTCACGCGCCTTTGCCGATTCGCTCCCGGTGTGGGATGTGATTGGCCGCGATGGCAAGGCGATCCGCACGGTGCAGTTGCCGCGGGGCGCTTCGGTCGGCGGATTTGGCCAGAACGGGCGGGTCTACCTGATCCTGCGCGACAGCGAGGGGCGGCAGACGGTGGCGAGGTATGTGGTGAAGTAGGCGATTAGGCGGTTGAACGGTTGGGCGATCGGCGGATGGTAAACGCCCCGCGCCTACCGCCCATCGCCTCCGGTAGGTTCGCTGACGGCTGACGGCTCCTCCTCCACCGCTT
>JANOFA010001073.1:0-5033 GCA_031413355.1 Gemmatimonadota bacterium
TGGGCGATACGACAGCCCTCGAAACCGAAAGCGGTTGTGGTGAACCGGGGATCAATCGCCATGAAAGCTCCGAGAAGGACCAACGGAAGGGACAGGTGCCGGACGGAATACCCGGCGGCAAACAGGGATGTTCACGATCAGGACCGCCGGCGGAGCGCACCAAGCCAGCCTACCGCGACGAATGTCATGCACGTGAAATGGACCAGCAGCAGCAGATTGGTCCGACCTCCATGAATCATCCGGACTCCGCACGGGGGATGACCAGCCAGAGCACCAGATAGACGAAGATACCGGGAAATGCGACAGAGAGAATTGACACGATCACGTAGACCACCCGCAGCATGGTCGGGTCGAAATCAAAGTGCTCGGCCATCCCGCCGAGCACCCCGGCGATCATCGAGTTGGTCGTGGAACGCCTCAGTGCCGTAGCCATACGGGTTGCCTCCAGGGAATGGTGGGTGGAAATGTAGCCCGACTCCCGAAAAGGTCGCGAGCCAATGCCCCTGCTCGGAGTGCTGGTGAGAAGCGCACCACTTGGTGGATACAGCAAACGGGGACAGCCCACGGCTGTCCCCGTTGCAGTGCTTCGGTGGCACCTAGTTCTGTCCCAGCACCACCACCTCGGCCCGTCCCTCCGGCCCGCCCCGAACGCTCTTGTAGGAGAATTACACTGTGCGGATGACTCGCGATTCCCCCGGAAGATCAATGATGCGGGACAGGGTATCGTCGCCAAAGTAGAGCCGTGTTGCCGGCGAGAATGCCTGTCCGTCGCCGAAGGTGATTCTGACATTGAACATCTCGAGGTCGCCGCTCTTCACATCGATCCTGATCCGGCGGAAGCGCCCGTCACCCAGGCCCGAGATCACATCCTGCTCCGCCCGGAAACTGACCGTACGGCTACCCAGCGATCTCCACTCGCCGCGATCACCGTCGGGCCGTCCCGCGATCGGACCATCATGAGGACGCTCCTCCCCACGCCGGTCGCCGCGCAGACCGAATAGATGGACTACCGCACGACCACGCTTCACCCGGCTCTTGTAGCTGAATTCGACCCGCTGGATGATCCTTGCGTCTCCGGGCAGGTCGATGGTGCGACTTCGGCTGTTTTCCGCAAAGACCAGGCGGGTCTCCGGCGAAAAGTGCTGCCCGTCGCCGAAAATGACCCGGACGTTGAACATCTCGAGGGTCCCCTCATCCACCTCGATCTTGATAGCGCGGAACCGGCCCTCGCGCGCGGTCACGGCAATCACATCATGCTCCCGCCCGAAACTGACTTCCCGGCTGCCCAGCGACTCCCATTCCTGGGACACGAGTGAGGCGGGGGCCAGGGCCAGGGCCAGCAGGGCCGGGACCAACCATCGAGTACTGCGAGTATCACTGCGGCGCATTGGGCGCTCCTTGACTGGTGAGTGATCTGTTCAGGTCAAAGATGACGCCATGGGTCTCCAAGTGTTAGCTTGGCCGGTTGGTGGATTGGCAGTAGCCCGTTCGATCCGGATCGAAGTGATGAGCTGGCGATCGGCACCGGGATCTGCGGCCAGCCGTCATTTCATCTGGCCGATGCCTTCGGCCGGCTGGTGGCCCGTTCGATAAGCACTGAACTGATGATCTGCCCGATCGGGATAGCCAGCAACAGTTCGGTGGAGTCGATCGCGCCCGCCAGTCCGATGCCGACGATGCCGACAGCAACGGCTCCGAGCAGGGAGTAGCCGTAGTTGCCCCGGCCATGATTGGCGAGGTGGACGCCAAGGGGCAGTAGTGTGGTCTCTCCGATCACCGCCCCAAGCAATGCTTCCTCCAGACCGCAATCCTCATAGTCGCAGTAGCGAGTTCCCCCGCCCAATGTCCCCCCGATGAGTGCGCCGCCGAACAGGCCGGCGACGCCCCCGACGACGCCACCAAGAACCAGGAGCGGGGTATCGACCGGGTACTGCCTGCCGAGTGAATCGACATGGTCCGATCCGGTGCTCGCTGCCAGCGTGGGCGCCTGCCAGCGAGACCAGGCGGCCGGACGGGCCTGGGCCACGACCGGCACAGCACTGCAGAGCACGAGGAGCGCGGCCACCAGCGGAAACCGAGGACCCATGGGCACCTGCCCGGAGAATGGAGGTGATACGATCATACATCACTCTGAGCCTGCCGTGAGCCGGTCGGCGTCCGGGCCGGAGGACGACCTTGCGCCGATCGTCCGTGTCATTCATTATGTAACTGTATGGTTACACATGCTCGACCCATCTTTCTCGCCATCGCCGACCCCACTCGGCGGGCCATTCTCGATGCCCTGCGGCACCGGGAGCGCTCGGCTGGTGATCTGGCCGGCCTCTTTCCGGTCAGTCGGCCGGCAGTCTCCCGGCATCTCCGGGTGCTGCGGGGCGCTGGGCTGGTGCGTGAGCGGCGCGTAGCCCGGTCACGGCTCTATTCCCTCGATCCCGCGCCGTTGCGCGAGGTCGAGCGATGGCTCGAGCACTACCGGGTCTTCTGGGCGGCGCGCCTGCACGGACTGAAGCAGTACGTCGAATCCAACGAGGGCCGGATCCCCACGCAGGAGGAGCAGCCATGACCTGGACCCACGAACACTCCTGCAAGCTCCCGGCATCGGCCGAGCGGGTGTTCCGCGCACTGACCCATCGGGAAGAGCTGACCTGCTGGTTCGCGGAACATGCGGCACCTGGTACCACCTCCGGCGGCTCCTTCCGTTTCTGGGGTCGTCATACCCTCGGTGTGCCGAGCGCAATGGACGCGACGCAGCAGCTCACCCGTTTTGAACCAGATACTGCGGTGGGGTTCACCTGGCGGCTGTATCAGGTCGAGACCGAGGTCACCATCGTGCTGGCGGCGGATGGCGACGGCACCAGCACCAAGCTCACACTCCGCCACGAGATCCACTGCGACCTCGGCGTCACCCGTGGCAGAGAGCTGATCGACGATCTCTGGAAGTTCACTCTGGGCAACCTTGCCTGTCATCTCGCCGGAGGGGCGGGAATCGTGCTGCCGGACTATGCCGATCCGGCACCGGAGGTGCGCATGACCATCACGATCGATGCGTCGCCCGAGGCAGTGTTCCGTGCGCTGATCGAACCGGAGGCGATCAACCGCTGGTTCGACACCACGTCGGCCATCGTCGAGCCGCAGGTGGGCGGGCGCTACGATCTGCAGTGGAAGTACAAGGTCGACGGGCAAGAGGTTCACGGCGGACCGACGAAGATCCTGGAGATCGTCCCCAGCCGGAAGCTGGTGCTCGACTGGCCGGACTGGCGGGGAGACAGTACCGTCACTGGACAGACGATCACCTGGCTGCTCGAGCCATCGGGGAGCGCGACGCAGGTCACGTTCATCCATGCAGGATTCGGCCGCACGACGGACATCAGCGACTATCCGTTTGGCTGGGTCTACTTCCTCGCCGAACTCACCAAGGTGGCTCAAGGAGGCAACTCATGAGACCCAGCCGTGTCGCTCAGCTGATCGGCGTCGCACTCCTGGTGATGGCGACGAACATCCTGTGCACGGTGCTGTACATGGTTGTTTACGGTCATCTGATCAACCCGGGGCACGACGAACAGTTCTACCAGGACCATGTGCAGATCGCCGCACCGTATTGCAGCATCGTTGCGGGCATTCCGCTGATGTTTCTGGCGGGCTGGTGGGTTGCGGGATGGAAGGCCAGCAGCCCCGCAGTCCGGTCGGCGCTGGTGGTCTGGGTAGCCTACGCCGTGGTGGACTTCACCATAGTGCTGTCGGCGGGGGCCATTGAAGAGATAGAAGTACTCTTCGGCGTGTCCTTCGGGACGAAACTGGCCGCCGTGTACTTCGGCGCTGTGATGCGGAGCAGAGTCGCGGCCTAGCGATACCCGGCCGCCTGCAGTCCGAAGAGCTCGGCGTACAGGCCGCGGGCGGCCACCAGGGAGTCATGTGTGCCCTGCTCGACGATCTCTCCCGCCGTGAGCACGATAATTCGGTCGGCCATCCGCACCGTGCTGAAGCGGTGACTGATCAGCACCGCCATCCGCCCCACCGTCAGCTCCGAGAAGCGCTGGAACACTTCGTACTCCGCCCGGGCATCGAGTGCCGCGGTGGGCTCGTCGAGGATCAGGAGCTGCGACTCACGCAGGTAGGCTCGCGCCAGGGCGACTTTCTGCCACTCGCCGCCGGAGAGATCGACCCCGCCTTCAAACCTGCGTCCGAGAATCTGGGCATAGCCGTTGGGGAGTCGCCCGACCACGCTGTCCGCCAGACTCCGTTCCGCCGCCGTCACGATCGCCGCCTGGTTTTCCAGCTGGCGGATGTCGCCCACGGCGATATTCTCCCGCAGCGGAAGATCGTAGCGGAAGAAGTCCTGGAAGATCACGCCGGCATGGCGCCGGAGGCTCTCGACGTCGTACTCCCGGAGGTCCTGCCCGTCGAGCAGGATGCGACCTTCGGTCGGATCGTACAGCCGGGCGAGCAGCTTGGCGATCGTGGTCTTGCCGGCGCCATTCTCCCCGACGAGGGCGAGACGTTCGCCCGGTACGAGCGTGAAGCTCAGGTGCCGCACTGCCCAGCGTTCGGAGCCGGGGTAACGGAACCCGACATCCTCGAAGGTGAACCCCTCGCGGATCGGCGTGGGAATCGGCCGGGCGGCGGCGGTGGCGCGAATGCGGGGCTCGAGCGCCAGAAAAGAGAACAGGTCATCGAGGTAGAGGCTCTGCTCCACCAGTTGTGAGGCGGAGAGCAGGGTCCGCTGAATGAGGTCGCGGCTCTGGCGGAACGATGCCGCCAGGAAGGTGAGCACGCCGATCGTGAAGGGGCCGGCAGGTGACTGGTGGCCCGTCACGGTCAGCCAGATGATGGCGCCAAAGGCGCCGTAGTATCCCAGTGTGCCGATGAGGGCCAGCAGCGAGGAGACGACGGCCCGGCGGACCGCCAGCGCCTTGTTGGCTTCATAAAACTCGGACGACAGGTCGGCGTAGCGCCCCACCAGAAAGTCGGCCAGGCCAAAGAGCTTGACCTCCTTGGCGGAGACGTCGCTCGCGCCGACATAGCGCAGGTAGTCGAGC
>JANOFA010001074.1:0-10756 GCA_031413355.1 Gemmatimonadota bacterium
AACACGAAACGACCGCCGGGCGCAGAGGCCCGGCGGCCGTTTCTCGCGCTGACAGGTTCGTCGGTGCGAGCGCTGCGAGTCAGGATGAGTCGCGGACCAACCCTTCGCAATGCACCCCGAGGCGCCAGATCGGGGAGGGTGAGGCGCGCGACTGGCCTCACCTGTCTGAACCGGGGCTACCATCAGGATCTACAACCACCTGAGCCCTTGCCGACTTCGGTGATTTCCCCTGAAATCCCGCTCAAACTCGCCGGAGGCCACCTGCAGGACGAGGGGCCCTGCCGCACATCCACCCAGCGGTTGAGTCAAAGATAGGAGCGGGGGGAAACCTCGCAAGCGCCTGTGTCTATTCGGGTTACGTCGCGTTGATCAGGTGGGATGTTGATAGCTAAGTCATGTACGATGCAACTGTTCCGGGCTTGCTCCACATAATGTGGAATTGTGGACTGGGGACTGTCCACATGGATGTGGATTCAGCGCGGTGCCGCGATGGTCCCGGCTCCCTGGCGGCTGGCCTCGTACCGACTGCCTGTCACTTCCTGGAAGTAGGGCCCGACCGCCGCGTCATGGCGCCGGATGTACCCCTGCACCTTCTTGCCACGGCCAATCCCGTAGTCGCGCAGCTCGGCGGCCCGCTCTGGGGCCTGAAGCCGCTTGAACTCGGTCACGCAACCCGCCATGCCGACATCGAGACTGTCCAGCGATCGCAACAGGGTGGCGCGCAGTGCCAGGCGATCAGTCTTGGGAAGACCGGCGCTGGTAATCACGCTCCGGGTCGAGGTCAGGGTCCTGGCTGCCGACGCGCAGCGGGTGGCCAGGAGGTAGGCCCGGGAGCGCATCAGCAGATCGCTGCTCATGGCCCGGTCCCGGGCGATTCTGGCAGCAGCGGCATCCACCAGCTGCAGCGAATCCCTCAGCAGGTACAGCGCGTTGCGCACGGCGGTCTGGGTTGAGTCCAGTTTGGGGGGAGGGGCAATCACGGTTTGCCCGCTGAGCGGTGAGGCGCCTGCGAAAACGATGGCGACCAGGAGCGGCTTCAGCTTCACGATTCAAGCCCCACTTCGATGTACCGGTAGTCTGGTTCGCCATCTGGCGCCGCCATCAGGCATC
Source organism: Gemmatimonadota bacterium (assembly GCA_031413355.1). GTDB lineage: Bacteria > Gemmatimonadota > Gemmatimonadetes > Gemmatimonadales > GWC2-71-9 > JADJOM01. The sequence goes on from JANOFA010001074.1 coordinate 1,111, forward strand.
CGGCGGCCGATGCCGCAAACCATCCCCCGACCAGCATGCGGGGCATGTCGAGTTCGCCGAGGATCGGGCCCAGCCAGCGCCGCAGATGGCGCAGCTCCGGCGCCCGGCGGCCGAGGAGCGCGAGCAGGGCGCCGGCGCCACTGGTGGCGCGGAGAAAGTGGGCCACCGCATGGGCCCGCTGGCTGAACTCCACCGCTTTCACGCCGGGCTCGTCGAAGAGCACCTTGCCCTCGAACACGTCCATCGGAGGCGCATCCAGCCTGGGTCCGAGATAGATGAACTGCCGCTGTCCGTCGATCTTGCGTTCGATGACCGCCGCCGCCGTCTCACTCGTCAGCCGGGCGGCGTGGAGCATGTCCTCGTCCGGCAGCACGCCCACGGCCCGGGTCCATTCCAGCGCCGCCAGGGCAATCTCGAGCGGGCACCCGACCGCGTCGTCAAACGCGATCAGCCGCGGCGCCTCGCCGGCGCGCAGGATGAAATGGGACAACGCTTCCGCCCGGTCGGAAAAGCTCCGGACGGCGAGGGTCTGCGGAATGGTCATGGGGGGAATCTAAGGGGGGGAGACGGACAGGGCCATCAGCAGTCAGCAGTCAGCGTTCAGCCATTGGCCATCGGCGGTTGGCTGAACGCTGACTGCTGATTGCTGATTGCTGATTGCTGACTGCTGACTGCTGACTGCTGACCGCCCCCTACGGCGTCAGCTCCGACTTCGCATCCACCTTCACGATCCACAGCCCCGAGTTGATATCGGAGACATAGATGTAGCCATCGCGGTAGATCGCGCCCCACGCGTTCGGCGCATTGGCCAACTGGCCCTGCTTGTCGCCGGTCACGACATGGGCAATCTCACGACCCTGCTGCTGCAGGTCGCCCCGCAGGTCGCCGGAGATGTCCAGCACCCGGAGCCCGCCCTGGTAGTCACCGAGGTACAGCGTATCGCCCGCCACCCAGACGTTATGGGCTCCGCCATCCTTGGGCTCATACCAGGCGACGACCCTGGGGTTGGCGATGTCGGCCAGATCCACCACGTGGAGGCGGCCATAGGCCCGGCCCAGACCGATGACACCGCCTCCCTCCGTGGCCCGCGGTTTGGCGGAGAACACCTCGTCACCCACGAAGACGTAGCGCCCGGCGCGCCACGCGGTGTGCGTGCCCCGGATGAAACCGGGCCCACCCACCGCCTCGACGTCGCGGTACAGCGTGTTGAGGTCGTACTTGAGCTGACTGACCAGGACCGGGTTCTCCGGGCGGCCGCCCCGCACACCGTTGCCGACGTCGAGCACGACCAGCCCGTCATTCCAGTACGAGAGATAGGCGAGCCCATCCTTGACGTCGATGTCATGCAGCATCCGTCCCGCGGAACTGCGCGGCGTCTCCCACCGGGCGACCTGTCGTGGCGTGTGCGGATCCCGGATATCGATGACCCGCATCGAGCCGGTCGCATCGTCAGTCAGATAGACGTAGCCCTGGTAGACATAAGTCGAGTGAACACCGCCCGAGACCGTTTCGGTGAATTCGCCGATCACTTTGGGGTGGGCCGGATCCTCGAAGGAGAGAATCACGATGCCGTTCTTCCGGTTCGATGCTCCCTCACGGGTGAGCACGCCGAACTTTCCATCCTCAGTGGTCATGAGATCGTTGATCACGCGGGCATCGACCACCACGGAATCGGTGATGACCGGCTTGCTCGGCGCGGAGACGTCGATGGCGTAGATCCGGTCGCCGATTGTGGTCAGGTAGCCATGCCGGCCATCGGGGTGCAGCCAGAACTCCGCCGCCTGCTGCTTGATCGGCAGCCGACCCACCAGCGTGGTTGGCCGCCGCACATCGCGGGGGGCCACCGTCACGACCGCCTCGGCGACCCGGCCGGCGAATGTCGCGAAGACCCGGTAGGTCCCCGGAACGGCGGCCACGAAGGCACCATCGTCCTCGACCTGGCCGCTCCCGGGGCTCAGCGCCCACTCCGGCTGGGCGTCGGCCACGGTCCGGCTGGCCGCACGGGCGACGAACTTGAAGTGGATGACATCGCCGGCGCGGACCTGCGCCGCCGCGGGCTCGAGCGATACCTGGGTCACCGGATTGGGCACCACCGTGATGCCGAGCCGCCGAGTCGCCCGGCCCGCCGTGGCCGTCAGCGTCGCCTGACCCGCCGCCCGGGCGCTCACCCGGCCGTCGGCGCTCACCACGAGCACGCTGGGCCGGTCCGAGGTCCAGGTGACCTCGTCATAGCGCCGGTCGTCGTTGGCGGCGAACGGCGTGGCCGTCAGGACCAGCGACTGGCCGGCATACAGCCGCGTGGGCGCTGGAGCCACCACCAGCTTGGCCGCGGGCTGCGGCAGCACGGTCACCCGGGCGATCGCCGGAGTGGACCGCCCGACGCCCTTGGGCTTGAGCAGGGCGGTGACCGCCAGCGTGCCGGTCGAACCTCCGGTGACCAATCCGGTGGAATCCACCGACCCCTCGAAGAAGCCCCCCGAGGACAGCCAGGTGATGCTCACATCGGGGACCACCCGACCGGCGGAATCGTACCCGACAGCGGTCAGTCGCAGCGTGTCACCGACCAGGACGGCTGCCTCGGCCGGCTGCACCACGGCACGGACGATCGGCGAGGTCGGGGGCTTCGGGGGAGCCGGCGGCGGAGGCGCGACCGGCTGCTGGATCACGGCGAGGAGGGCGAGCAGGATCACGACGGGCTCCGGAAATGTGAGGGTGGGGAATCTAGCGCCGGCCGCGCCAATCGGCCTGCCAGCCGGCATGGCCGGCGGACGGGGCGGTGCTTGACAACTCGCCGGACGCTCTGAACCTTAGGCCATGGCAGCTGCGGTGACCCGCGTGACTACTGTCTTGCCCCGGTCATTCCGCCCGGGGAAGTTCCGGAGCCGGTGAGCTCCCCCATACGAGGTAGAAGCAATGGCGAAGGGTACCGTGAAGTGGTTCAACGACGCGAAGGGATTCGGCTTCATCGCCCAGGATGGTGGCAAGGACGTCTTCGTCCACCACACTGCCATCACCATGGACGGTTTCCGTTCGCTCGCCGAAGGGGACGTGGTTGAGTTTGACGTCGTCGAGGGACCGAAGGGTCTTCAGGCCGCAAACGTTCGCAAGCCCTGACCTCCACGGCGGGCCTTCCGCCAATCGTTGTCGCCAGCCTCGGAGTGACAAGCGGTCCTGAACCGTCTGCCGCGCCGGGGCTGGGCCACTCCAGTCCGTCGGATCGATCAGCCATACTTCAGGCATGACATCGCTGCTGCGCGCCCACCTGGTCCTGCCGGCCCTGCTGCTGGTCGGTACTCCACTCCCAGCCCAGACCACCGCGTCGCTCCCCCCCCTCTCCTTCCTCGGCTTCGAGGCGGGCGCCGGACTCGCGGTGGTCGGGCAACAGGTGAGAGCATTGCGGGGCCACGGGCTTCGCTGCGACCGGTCCCGGCGGGATCACGCCGTGCAGGATTGCCGGGGCACGGTCGTCGACCCGACCTCCGGCCGGCCGCTCGCCCTCTGGCTCTCCGCCATCGATAGCCTCAGCGGAATCCTCACCCTCTCCGGTCCGGTGACCAGCGTGGAACTGGACAGCCTCAAGCAGGGCCTGGAGCGGACCTACGGCGTGGTGGACGCGAAGGTGCAGGGCGGGCAGTGGATGCTGCAGTGGATTCGGCGGGGCCGGATGCTCCGGCTGACTTGGCGTATCGAGAGCGGGGCGAAGATCGCCTCGGTCAGTCTGGTAGATGGCCGGGTCCTGGACAGCTGGGGCAAACGCAACCACCTGCGGCGGACGGCGGACACCACGGGAGTGAACTCGGCCCCGGCCCCCTAGCCGCGTCGCTGTCTACCCGCCGAGCTTCACCAGAAAGCTGCCTTCGGAGTCCTCGAGCACGAAATCGGTCACCACACGACCCTCCTCCTTCAGCCGCTTGAGCAGCGAACGCACGCGAGTCCGGATCGGGGCATCGCCGCCGTGACTGCCCCGGCCGGTGATCAGCCGCACCACCGCACCACGCCGCACGGCAACCTGGGCCCGGAGAAACTGCTCGGTACTGTGGGTCGCATCGAGCACGGTGAATCCGTGCAGATCGAAGGTCATCGCCGGCGGCCGGCGGTTCCAGGCTGTCATGCCGGAAGATAGCGCACGGGATTGCCGACTCGTGGACCGCACGCTAGAGTGCAGTCGCTCCTGCCCTCCCCTCCCGGAGACAACTGTGCACTTCCCCCGGCACCGGCGATACTCAGCCGGCTCCGCTTGTGCAGTCCTGCTGCTGACTCTCGCCTGCTCCGCCGAACAGGGCCCCATTCGTATCGGCCTCGCTGGGCCCTTCACGGACTCCGTGGGCGCCCCGATGAAGCGTGCCGCTGAACTGGCCGTGGAGCAGGCCAACCGGAGCGGCGGCATCAACGGCCGCCCCATCGAGCTGATCGTCCGTGACGACTTTGGCGATCCTGATTCCGCGTTGAGCGTGGCAGCCGCCCTGCAAGCCGCCGGTGTTGTCGCGGTGATCGGTCATGTCTACTCTGGCACGACGCTCGCGGCGGCCCCGGTATACAACGACCTGCGCAATCCCGTGGTGCAGATTTCACCCTCGTCGACGGCACCGGCGGTCACCCGAGCTGGCGACTACACCTTCCGCGTCTGCCCCAGCGACCTGCAGTACGGCGCCGCCCTCGCCCGCTTCACCGCCGACCGCCTCGGATTCCGCCACGGCACCATCCTCTACTTGAATGACGACTACGGCCGGGGTCTGCGCCAGAGCTTCGCGCGCTCCTTTACCGAGCTCGGCGGGACGATTGACGACACCGATCCATACCTGGGTGGCACACCTGATGTCGGTCCCTACCTCGACCGCCTCGTCCGCCGGAAGACGAGCCAGTTCATCTTTCTCGGCGGCAACCTCTCCGAGGGCGAAGCAACCCTCCGCGCGGCGGCCAGCAGGAAGCTGCGCATCCCGCTGATGGGGGGCGATGGACTCGAGGGGCTGGAGGGAACCGGGCCCCTGGCCGAGGGGGCGTATATCGCCAACGGCTACCTGGCGAGTTTTCCCTCACCGCTGAACCGGGAATTCGTGAGCGCGTACGCTGAGCGGTATCGCGGGGCCGCCCCGCCGAGTCAGGCCGCTGCGGCGACGTACGACATCCTTTTTCTGCTCCGACGGGTGATCGGGCAGGTCGGGACCGACCGGGAGCGCATCCGCGATGGCGTGGCGGCGATCGGGCGCACGACCCCGGTCTATGAAGGTGTCACCGGCGAGATCGCATTTGACGAGAACGGCGATGTCCCCAAGCAGCGGGTCGTGATCGGACAGGTCCAAAGTGGGCGGGTCATCGCCGTGGAGGGATTGTGAGCTTCGTGTCCAGCCTGCGCCGGCTGAACGGGATCGCCATGGCCTCGTCCCTGATCCTCGTATTCGGCATGGCCACGCTGGGCGTGACATCGCTGCGCACCATTACCCGGCAGACCCTCGAAGACATCACCGCCCTCCAGTCGGGATCGAGTCTGGCGAGTGGACTGGTCGGCGCGGTCCTCAGTGAGATCCGTGCCGCACAGCAGCATCTCCTGACCCCCAGCCTCGCCGCCAAGGCGGAGTTCCTGAGCGGCGGCGATTCCGCCTACGTGCTGCAGGGCCGCCTGCGATCGCTGCCGTATCTCACCGCCGACGACCGCCGCCTCATCAACCTCGCCGGCGCGACCCAGGCCCAGCTGGAGGTGGCCTTCGCCACCGCCCATGCCCTCGCCGATGTCGGCCGCCCGGATGAGGCCCGCCTCATCGCCGCCCGCGCCGGCGGCACGACCGACAGTCTCGTTGCGGTGGTCCGGGAACTCTCCGAGGAACAGGGGCGCCACGCGCTCGACCGGGCCCGGCTGCTCCAATCCAAGGCGGCGTTCTTCCAGAAGATGCTGCTGCTCTGCGCCACGCTGGCGCTCATCATCGCGGTCGGCGCAGGCGTCGCCCTGATCCGGGTGGTGGATCGACAGCTCGGTCGCCTGATCGCCGCCGCCGATCGCTTCGGAGCCGGCGACCTGCGCCCCATCCAGCTCGGGGAAATGCCGGATGAGCTCGCCCGCCTGGCCAGTGCGCTGGACAACATGGCCGGCCGCCTTCGCACCGTGGTGAGCGAAGTGGCAAAGGAAGCGCAGCAGCTCAGCAACAGCGCGGGTGATTTCTCGGCCATGAGCGAAGAGATCGCCGCGTCGAGCGGCGAGGTTTCGGCCGCGATGGTGCGAATTTCCACCGGCGCCGATCAACAGGTCGCCGGCATGGGCGAGGCCGATGCACTCCTTGCTCGGCTGCGTGAAGCGGCGGCGACCAGCGCCGACGGAGCGCAGCATGCCGTCCGTCTGGCGGAGGAGATTCGCCGCACCGCGCTGCGCTACCGGCAGGATGCCGAGACCGCGCGCACTACGCTGCTGGACGTCCGCGGGGTGGTCCAGACCAGTGCGGAGCAGGTCCGCGCACTCGCGGAGAAATCCGAATCCATCACCACGTTCATCGACCTGATCAAGCAGATCTCCTCGCAGACCAACCTGCTCGCCCTCAATGCTGCCATCGAGGCCGCCCGCGCGGGTGAACATGGCCGGGGATTCGCCGTCGTGGCCGAGGAGGTGCGGCACCTCGCCGATTCCAGCGCCCGTGCCGCGGAGGACGTGACCAAGACGGTCGAATTCATTCGCGCGCAGGTGCGCGAGGTCAGCGAGACCATGCAGCGTGGCACGGCGAAGGTGGGGGGGATCGAGACGGTGGCCCACGCCGTGGCGCAGGGGCTGGACACGATTGGCAGCGCGATCGGCGAAGTCCAGCTTTCGGCGAGCGGACTGGCCCGGCAGACGGAGGAGAATCGGGATGTGGTGGGAAAGCTGGCCGAGCGCACCGCCCAGGTGGCCCGGGCTGCGGCAGAACATGCCTCCTCAAGCGAAGAGGTTTCGGCGGCGGCAGAACAGCAGTGCGCCTCCACCGAGGACATGGCGTCCTCCGCGAGCGGGCTTCTGGATGCGTCTACCCGGCTGACCAAGCTCGTCGCAGGGTTCCGCATCTAGCCGGGGCTTCTATCGCTTCTTCTTGGTCGCCGGTTTCTTGGCCGGTGCCTTTGGTTTTCCCTTCGGTTTTGCCGCAGCCGCGCGCACTTTTTCGGCAGCCTTCTCGGCCCGGCGCTGGGCGGCTTCGCGCACTTCGACGAGCACCCGATCCCCCTCGTCGTTTCCGACCAGACCCCTGCGAGTTGCGTAGCGGATCAGCTCCTCCGCATCTGCCAGCTCGAATTCACCGATCCGAGCTGCCGCCCTGATGACGTTCAGGAGCGCATCCGCAACGGGGCTCCGCAGGACGTTCGCGATTCCCGGGAGCGCCTCGAGCAGCGTCGAGATCTGGGAGGCACCGAGTTCCGAAGCCACCCCACCCTCCTGGTCCAGGAATCCTGCAGCGTAGGTCCCGGTAGCCACCGGGTCGCTTAAGTGGCGGCAACGTACCACACCGTCATGGGCCAGTCAAGAATTTGGCTGGAAAAATGGCCAGAACCTGTGTGGTCCTGGCCATTTTTTGTGAGTCTGCCGTACAACTACCCGGCCAACCGGTCTACTTGAAGGTGTACTGGAGGAAGGCGCTGAGGCTCCACCCGGTCACGCCTACCCGGTTGGAGGCTCCAGGGGAACGGATCGATCCGCGGTCAATCCGGACTCCGGGAATGAGGGCGATTGCGGGGCTCAGCCCCACCCGGAACGCCGTCCCCAGGCCGAGCAGCCGGCCACTGCCGTCCTCCGGCATCCAGAAGCGCGACTCCAGGAGGGGTTCGATTGAAACCCTCGGGCTGAGCGGGAACGAGCCGGAGACGCCGCCGGTCAGGACGTTCTCCTTGTTGCTCACGGAAGCCGATCCTCCGCTGCCGCTGCTTCGGTAGTAGTTCCAGAGGTAGACCGAGACCGTCCCCGTGCCGACCGGCGAGAGCACCCCCAGATCGACGAGGATTCGGTTGCCGGGATCGTAGGCTCCGTTGCCGAGCCCTCCCCCGCGCAATTCATCGGTGCCAAAGGTGCTGAAAGTGAGGCCGAATGAAAGGCGGCTGGTCCCAACCAGCCGGTCGGCGCCCACGCGGAGCCGGCCTTCAACACCGGGCTGGTACTTGATGCCGGTGTTGCCGGTGCCGCTGAACGGCTGATACTCACCGTTGAAACGCAGACTGGCGGCGGCTCCCAGGTTCCAGTCGCCGGTCGTGGTGGCAGCGGCAATTCCCGGGGTGACCGAGACACCGGAACCGTACGAGTTCACCGGAAACAGCAGGAAATTGGACGACGCACTCGAGGAGACGCCGAACTGCTGGAGCGTCGTGGTCTGCTTGCCGGTGGGCAGGTTGATGACCAGACTCGCGACGAGGACATCGATACCGAAGGTGTAGGAACCACGCAGCTGAGTATCAGTGAGGCTGGAGAAGGAGCTATGCCCGCCCGATGTATCGGCCACCGAGGTGACCGCGAACTGGGTGCCGATATCGAGGGAGAACCGGCGGCCGATCGGGAGCGCCACACCGATGGGGAATGCCACCTGACTCAGGCGGTCGACCCCGAAGCCACTTCCGAAATTGTACTGCTTGAATTCCACCCCGCCGGCAACCGATGCGGCGGTGTAGAGTCCCTGCTGCGCCGAGAGCCGCAGCGGCAGCAGCAGCGCGACGATGATGAGTCCGGCCAGCGCCGGGAGATGGGAGCGGCGGATCATGGGCGCACAATGATGATGATGATGGTGCCGAGCAACCCACCAGGGGTGCCGGCGTTGTCCCCACCGAGGGTCTCGGGCAGCTGCGGACGCGTGCCCGGTGGTCGGGAAATGGGACCGCCGGTGCCACCGCCGCCGAATCGGGTGGTCAGCGTGCCACCAGTGCTCGGACTGGTATAGAGCACGCCGGTGCGCAGCACGGTACCGTGACTGGACGGCGGCGGGGTGCTCCCCCCGACGGGCTCTCCACGTGGGCCAAGGTCGCGGCCGCCAAGACCGGCGAGCACCTGAGGCGAAAGCTGCACCGCCAGGGAAAGCCGACTGTTCGCCGCCCGACGGGTTCCCCGATCTTTCCCAAAGCATGCATGGCCGTCGATGCCTTCAGGGAGGCGTCGGTGGCCGTCAGTCGGACGGTCATAGGCGTGCGGACTAAGCCGGGCGCTACACAGTTGACCCGGATGCCGCGCGGACCGTAGGTGGCGGCTGCCGAGAGAGTCAGGCCGATGACCCCTGCCTTGGCGGCGGCAATCGCCTCGTGATTCGCCAAACCGATGCGGGCCGCAGCAGACGACACGAGGACGATGGAGCCGCCCACATTCAGCATGGCTTTGGCAGCGGCCCTCACAACCGCGAACGCCGTGGTCAAATTCATCGCGATGGTGGATGACCACTCGGCCTCCGTCGTCGAGTGAGCGGACTTCAGAAGCAACGAACCGACGCAATTCGCCACACCGTCGAGTCGACCATGCAATTGAACCACCTTCTCGACGCAGGCATCCACTTCCTCAAAGCTCGTTGCATCAAGGGGATACACCGGTGCGTGGAGTTCGTCGCCCAGCATTTGGAGCTTCTCGACGTTCCGGCCGGCAATCATTGATCGCGCGCCGCCAGCCGCCAGCCGGCGAGCTAGGCTCGCGCCGATACCACCGGCAGCGCCGAACACGAGGTAGGAA
>JANOFA010001075.1:0-2826 GCA_031413355.1 Gemmatimonadota bacterium
GCACGGCGATATTGCCACGGACGACGCTATGCTGGTCGAGCAACTGGGCGCATCAGTGCGCCTGGTTCCTGGTTCGGCAAGGAACTTCAAGGTGACGACGGAAGAGGATCTCCGGATGGCGGAGCGGCTCGTGTGACCCACATACTTTTTGTCTGCACCGGCAACACCTGCCGCAGCCCGATGGCCGAGGCGCTGCTCCGGCGGAAGCTGGAAGAGCGCGGCGTGAAAGGGGTTGACGTGTCGTCAGCGGGCGTCGGCGCCTGGGATGGCGCCCAGGCCAGCGAGGGTGCCTATCTCGTGGGGCTCGAGCATGGGCTGGATCTCTCGACCCACCGGGCGCGGAAGCTGACGAAAGATGTGGCCGATGGGGCGACGCTGATTCTCACGATGGCCGGGACGCACCGCGCCCGGGTCGATGAGCTGATCGGCCCAGGCCGGGCTCACCTGTTAGGCGAGTACGCCGGTGAGGGTGGCCCGAACGCGGAGGTCCGCGATCCCTTCGGCGGCGACCTTGAAGGCTATCGCGAGACCTACACTCAACTCGACCACTTGCTGGACGACGTCGTCGCCCGCCTGACGCGGGAGCGCACCGGTGATCTCAGGTAATACCCGGGTCTTTGCCATCCTGGGCGATCCCGTCGCCCACTCGCTCTCCCCCGCCATGCAGAACGCCGCGTTCCGGGCCCTCGGGCTCGATGCGGTCTATGTACCGCTGCGGGTCTCCGCCGATCAGCTCCCGGGGCTGCTCCGGACCCTCGCCTTGGCCGGCGGTGGTGGCAACGTGACCGTGCCGCACAAGGAAGCCGCCGCCGGCATGATCGATCAGCCCTCCGCCAGGGTCGAGGCACTCGGTGCCTGCAACACCTTCTGGGGCAGCGCGGGCACCGTTCATGGCGACAATACCGATGTCGACGGCGTGGGAAACGCCCTGGACCGGCTGGAGGCTCCCGCAAGCCGGTGGCTGGTGGCCGGCACCGGCGGCGCGGCACGTGCTGTCGTCGCGGCGGCGATTGCGCGTGGAGCGGCGGTCGCGATCCGCTCGCGCGACGCCACGCGCCGGGCCAAGTTCGAGCGCTGGGCGCAGACCCGGGGCGCCACACTCGCCCCGTCTCTGGAGTGCGAGGTGCTGATCAACAGCACGCCGCTGGGACTGCACCCCGGCGACCACCTGCCGATCGCGCTGGAGGAGGCGCCTGGGGCCCGGGTCGCGCTGGATCTGGTCTACGCCCGGGGCGAGACGGCCTGGATCAAGCTGATGCGGCAGGAAGGGCTCCGCGCCGCCGACGGCCGGGTCATGCTCGTGGCCCAGGGGGCAGCCGCTTTCGCCCGCTGGTTCCCCGAGGAGGATCCACCGCTCGACGTGATGCGGGCGGCCGTGAGTGATGCTCTTCGCTGAACTGACCGGTCTCGCGCGCCAGGCCGAACGCTGGCTGCTTCCCGGTGCCTGCCTCCTGTGTGGCGAAGCCGCCGGACCGGAGGAGCCGCTAGTCTGCCCACTCTGCCAGGGGCGCTGGCGGCGTCTTCCCGCTCCGTGGTGCGAGCGCTGCGGACAACCCACCATACATCCCGCCACACCGTGCCGGATCTGCGCCAGCTGGCCGGACGGCCTCACCCGAGTGCGCAGCGCCGTCTGGCTGGATGATCTCGCGCGTGACGCGGTCCATGCGCTCAAGTACCAGGGCTGGCACCGGATTGCCGAGCCGATGGCCGCGGCAATGAGCCGTCTCGAGCCGCTGGCAGGTTCCGGTATTGTGGTGCCGGTGCCGCTGTCGGCGCGACGGCTCCGGACCCGCGGCTACAATCAGGCGGAGATGCTGGCGCGGGCGCTGATCCTTTCTCCCTCGCTCAGCTGTCGCACCGATTGCCTCGTGCGGGTGCGGGAGACCGGGACCCAGACGGCGCTGGCCCCGGAAGCACGCCGGGCGAATATCGCCGCTGCGTTCGCGGCTCGGGAGGTGGCCGGGGTCCGTGTCGTGCTCGTCGACGACGTCCTCACGACCGGGGCAACCCTCGCCGAGGCGGCCGACGCCCTGCTGGAGGCTGGAGCCGATTGCGTGGAGGCGATTACCTTTGCGCGGGCGAAGCTGCCGATTGAATAGGGCGGTTGAAGCGAGCGGTCAGCGGTCAGCAGTCAGCTGATCGCCGAGGACCCGGGAAATGTGTCGACGACAACCGGCTCCCAGCCAAACCTTGGCCGCTGACCGCTGACCGCTGAACGCTTGGCGTCAATCCTCGCTCTACCTCCAGGAGAACCAATGCCCATCCGCGTCGCCATCAACGGGTTCGGCCGCATCGGCCGCAACGTGCTCCGTGCCGCCAAGGCGCTCGGCGCCAAGGAGCTGGACTTCGTCGCGGTCAACGACCTGACCGACACGAAGACGCTCGCCCACCTGCTGAGATACGACTCGGTGCATGGTCGCTTCCAGGGCACGGTGGAGGCCAGGCCGGATGCGATCATCGTGAACGGTGACAGCATCAAGGTCTTCGCGCAGAAGGATCCGGCCGCGCTGCCGTGGAAGGATCTGGGCGTGGACATCGTGCTCGAGTCCACCGGTATCTTCACCGACCGGGACAAGGCGGCCAAGCATATCGAGGCCGGAGCCAGGAAGGTGATCATCTCCGCGCCAGGGAAGAACGAGGACATCACGATCGTGTACGGCGTGAATCACCTGAAGTATGATGCCGCCAAGCATCACGTGATTTCCAACGCCAGCTGCACGACCAACTGCCTCGTGCCGGTGGTCAAGGTGATTCTCGATCAGTTCGGCTTTGTGAATGGCTTCATGACCACGATCCATTCGTACACCAACGACCAGCAGATCCTCG
>JANOFA010001076.1:0-3585 GCA_031413355.1 Gemmatimonadota bacterium
CCGTCCGCGAAGCGAAGCTGGCGAGCCGCGAGGCGGAGCTCAACTCCATCCTCGATCCCAATGTCCCGCTGACGCGGATGGGCTCGCCCGGCACCCGCGAGCCGGTGGTCCAGCTGTTCTGGAATCGCAAGTCCAATCTGCTGATGGTCCACGCCTTTCAGCTCACACCCGCCGCCGCCAGCCGCGCCTACCAGCTCTGGTTCATCCCGAAGAATGGCAAACCGATCCCCTCGGTCACCTTCAACACCGAGCCGAGCGGCCACGGCCTGGTCCAGCAGATCAGGGTCCCGGAAGGGATGGAGCTGACGGCCGCCGCCCTCACCGAGGAGCCGGAAGGGGGATCGCCGCAGCCGACCACGACGCCTTTCCTGATCGGCACTCTGTCGGCGTCATGAGATAGTGAGCGGCATGAACCGGCTGACCGGCGCGCGCATGGGACACGGGTGGACCGCCGTCGTCCTGCTGGCATCGTACCCGTTGCAATCGCTGCAAGCGCAGCAGGCTGACGATCTGGTGCGCGAGCGGCAGGAATACGCCGCCTGGCTCGCCACCGCCCCGCTCTCCCCTTACGCGCTCCTCCGCATCCAGCCGGTCGGCAACGGCATCAGCATCGGCAGGGAACCGTCCGATATTCCGCTGCCGGGCATCGGTCGCGGCATGGCGCGGGAGGAGGGTGCGTCGGTGGTGTTTCAGCGCGACAGCGGCCGGCTGGTCCTGCCGCGCGGGCGACCGGTGCAGGTCGGAGCGTTCACCCTCATCGCGAGCGGCCTCCCCGGACGCACCGTGATCGCGGCGTTCGGCTCGGTGCGGCGCTACGCCCCGCCCACCTGGTTTCCTCCCGCCGCATCGCTGGATCTTACGCTCGCATTGCAGCCGGCCGAGCGGCGCGACGCCTTCCGCATCCTCGGTCCCGATGGCACCGATATCGAGGCCCGCGAAGCGGGGTTCGTGCAGCCGGTGCTCGCCGGCGGGAATACGCGGTTGCGGGTCTATCGTGTGCCCGGCGAAGAAGCGGATGAGACCGAGCTGCTGATCTACTTTCGCGATAGCACCAGCGGAAACGGCAGCTACCCTGCCGGACGATTCGTGACGCTCACGCCCGCGGGCAATGGACGCTATCGGCTCGATTTCAACCGGGCACGCAACCCCTTCTGCGCCTACTCCTCCGCCTTTCCCTGCCCCGCCCCGTGGCCGGGCAACACTCTGCCCCTGTCCATCAAAGCGGGTGAGCAGTACCACGGAGACGACCCACGGCCCGCACCCTGAACTCGCTGCTGCTCTGTGCCGGAGTCCTCCCGGGCCTGCTCGGCACGCGCCTCGATCATGTCGGCCACGCGCCGACCGACCCTGCGGGCGCCTGGCGTGCAGTGCTGGATCTCGCGGGTGGCACACTCCCCTTCGTGCTCCAGGTCGAAGGCGGCCGCGGCCGGTGGACCGGGCGGCTGTGCAACGGCGCGGAATGCCAGACGGTCAGCACCATTCGGCAGGAGGGCGACAGTCTCGTCGTTGACCTGGCCGACTACGCCGCCACCATCGTTGCCATCCAGCGGGGCGATTCTCTCGTCGGCCGGTATTCCAATGTTGGACGACGCGGTCCACGCACAATTCCCTTCCGGGCGACGCGTGGCGTCCCGGCGAGCGCCAGAGCGCCGGGCGCGCTGGTCGGCCGGTGGGATGCCTGGTTCCAGAGCGGTTTCGATGCCTCGCCGCGAGTGCTCCTGGTGGAGAATGCTCCGACGGGAGTGGAGGGCACCGTCATCAGCAACTCGGGTGACTATGGCCGGTTCGGCGGGGAGATGCTGGGCGACACCCTCCGGCTGGGGCACTTCGACGGATCGTTCGTCTACCTGCTCACCGCGCACCTGGAGGGCGACACGCTGCGGGGCACCTTCCACGCCGGCCTGCGGAGCCAGACGCCGTTCGTGGCGGTGCGCAGCACTGGACGGCGCCACCTGACCCCGCCGACCGAGGTGACCCGGGCCGATTCGACAGTCCCCTTCTCCTTCGCCGTCCCGGACCTCGAGGGACGCCTGGTTCGCTCGAGCGATGCGCGGTTCCGTGGCAAGGTCCTGCTCATCGACATCTTCGGCACCTGGTGCCCTACCTGCCACGAGGCCGCTCCGCTCCTGGCCGAGCTGTACCGCGACTATCAGGCGCGCGGGCTGGAGGTGGTGGGGCTGGCCTTCGAAGTCGCCGGCGACAGCACCATCGATGCGCCCCAGGTGCGACGCTATCGCGACAAGTTCGGGTTGGCGTTTCCATTGTTGTTAGGCGGCACCAGCGATGTCGAGACGGTCGCGGCGCTGCTGCCGGGACTGGAGGGGTTCACCGCCTTTCCCACCACGATCTTTCTGGGCCGTGATGGGCGGGTCCGGCGGATCCACGCCGGCTTCTATGGTACGGTGACCGGCTCGGCCCACGCCGCGCTGGTGGCAGAGTTCCGGCGGGAGGTGGAGCGGCTGTTGAGTGAGGAGTGAGCTGGGAGGCGATAGGGCGGTTGGGCGATTGGGCGATTGGGCAGTTGGGCGATTGGGCGGTTGGGCGGTTGGGCGATTGGGCGGTTCGGAAACATGACCGCGGACCGCTGACTGCCTGTTGCCAACGGCTAACGGCCAGAGGAAGTGCCTTTCCTCCTCACGGCTTCTCCACCACCGCCGGCAGGATCGCCTCACGATCCACCTTGAGCCCGATCCACTCCCCCCGCAGCGCATGACCTGGCACCCCGCAGAGCATCCAGTACCAGCCGGCCTGGTCGGCCACGAACGTGGTGAGGTCGCGCTGGCCGAACCTGAGCCCGGTGACGACGGCGCGGGACATCGCATTGTCCAGGGAGGGGCGGCCCCCCTCGAGTGGCAGCTTTTCCCGCTCCGCCATCACCACCAGACTGTGCGCCGCCGCGCTGTCGAGGTTGGTCCAGGTCCAGCGGACGGTCCAGTTGAGCGGGACGACGACCTGCACCCCACCGTGATGGTATCCGGCCAGGGTCGCGATGCCCTCCGGCCCGCCGGGTAATTCATCGAGAGTGAGGCTGACGGTTTGCTGCGCTGAGTCGGAGACGACCCACGCTGGCAGAGCGGGTGATTGTGCCGCCAGCCGGCCGACGAGCAGGCTGCTCATCGTGCCGACCCAGCAGAGCCTGCGAACCAGAGACTTCACCGATGCTCCCTTCGCCCCGTACCGGGGAATGGCGTTTTGTCCCGCGGGACGATAATGTACCCGCGCTGCTTCGTCTGATGCGACCCCGCCTTCCATACTGTGTAACCGGACCGCCGTGCGCACCGCGGCAGGAGAACCGTTGATGGCCGGCCTGCTGGACAAGGAACGCATCATCGCCCCACCCGGGTTCAATCGCTGGCTGGTACCGCCAGCGGCCCTGGCCATCCACCTCTCGATCGGCATGGCCTACGGCTTCAGCGTCTTCTGGCTGCCGCTCAGCCGCCTCCTCGGGAAGGCGCAGGGACTGGAGGGGTCGCTCGCCTGCCCGGCGGACCTTGGTTTCGTTGGCGAAGTCCTCTCCACCACCTGCGACTGGAAGATCAGCACGCTGGGGTGGATGTACACGCTCTTCTTTGTCTTCCTGGGCAG
>JANOFA010001077.1:0-2290 GCA_031413355.1 Gemmatimonadota bacterium
GGAACAAGACCACGGCTTGGCCAGCCTGGAGGGCGGTGACGTGATGCCCCTGGGCCATGGCGTGGTGCTGGTGGGCATGGGGGAGCGCAGCTCGCCGCTCCGGGCCCAGAAAGTAGGGCGGGTAGATGACGCAGAGTTCGCGGTCCACCTGGGTGAACAACATGTCCAGGTGGATGGCGGTGGGCTCCTTGGGCATCACGACCACGAGCACATCGGTGACGCCGGTCTTCTCGAACAGCACGGCGCAGAGATTGTCGAGCGCGGCGGGACTGGAGCGCTGACTGAAGCCGACCACCACGAGGTCGGGCCGGAGCACATGGATGTCGCCGCCCTCGAGGGTGTAGTCGTTGCGGCGTTCCTCCGAGCCATCGTACAGCAGACCGGCGTTGGCGCAGGCGGGATGAAAGGCAAAGAGCGTCTTGATGACGAGCTCTTCGGTCCACCGCACACCGTAGCGCATGGAGCCGACCACCGCATGGCCACCGATCACCACGCCGATGTCGCGGGGAAAGAAGAGGTTGGGCAGCGGCGGCAGCACGTAGCCGACGGTGTTGATCGCCCGGGCGATGGCGCCACCCTCCGCCTCCACACCTTCGATGATCAGCCGGGCGAGGGCGCCGGCGGGAAGATCGCTCAGCTGCCGTCCCAACCCTTCCGAGGGTACGACATCGAGCGTGGCACGGACGAAATATTCCCGCGCCTCGGGCCGCTCCAGCGCCTCCGCCAGCAGGTCGGCGATCTGGTACACCTTGGCGAACCGCTCGAGCACTGACACGAACCGGCGGTGCTCCCGCTGAGCACCATCGACCTGGATCAGGTCCTCGTAGAGATAGTCCCCCTTGTTCCCGGGCGTGACCGCCCGCAGCTCGGCGCCCGGGGTGTGGACCAGGACGGATTCGAGCTCGCCGACTTCGGTGGAGATGAGGAGAGGCTTGTGCGTGAGCATCGGTGAAAGCTAGCAGGTGGCAGGTGGCAGGTGGCAGGTGGCAGGTGGTAGGTGGCAGGTGGTAGGTGGCAGGTGGGAGGTGGAAGAGTGTTGTCAGCCGGCCGCCCTGTCGAGAAGCCGCCTTCTCAGCCCAGCCAACATCCGACCGATTTCCTCTGCTGCATCGAGAATCACTCTCGCCTCCTTGTCGGGAAGAAACCTCAACCGCTCGGCGATGATGACTTGAGTCTCCAACTCCTTCAGCGACCCGTTGGCGATCAAAAGAAAGCGCAGGAACTCACGATGGGTACCCCGACCTCTGCCCTCTGCGATATTCGCTGGAATTGACACCGCCGCCCGCCGAAGTTGCGATCGCAGACCGTACAGTTCACTTGCCGGGAATCGACAGGTCGCATCGTAGATGACTTCGACCAGGTGAATGCTCTTCTGCCAGACAATGAGATGACGATAGCTCGAAATGGTCATGGAATCGGCACGGGTGGCAAATGCTACACCCCACCCCGCCAATCTTCGCTACCCAAATGTTGCATGTGCCTACCATTCCGCTCCCGCCTGCTCCCTTCTCCCTGCCACCTGCTCCCTGCCACCTGCCACCTGCCACCTATCTGTTCGTCAACGCATAACTCAGCGCCTCAAGCTCCAGCGCCAGGTTGACGGTCTTCACCACGACGTCGTCCGGCACGGTGAGCTGGGCGGGGGCGAAATTGAGAATCGCGGTGATGCCGAGGGCGACGACCCGGTCAGTGACGGCCTGGGCGGCTTCCGCGGGAGTCACGATGACGGCGATATCCACCGGCAGACGCTTGAACTCGGCAGCCATCTCCTTCACGTCGCGCACCGTGAGCCCGTTCCACTCCTTCCCGATCTTGGCCGGATCGGTGTCGAAGATATGGACCACCTCGAAACCGCGGGTCTTGAACCCGCGGTACTGGACCAGCGCGCTGCCGATCTTGCCGGCGCCGATCATGGCGACGCGGTAGTGTCGTCCCAATCCCAGGATGTCGCGCAGCTTCCCGACCAGCTCTGGCACCGAATAGCCCAGACCGCGCTTCCCGAAGCTGCCAAAGAAGGAGAGGTCCTTCCGCACCTGGGCCGACGTTGTCCCACCCCGCGCCGCGAGGGCCTCGGAGCTGACCGTCTCGATGCCCTGGTGCTCGAATTCCTCGAGGAACCGGAGATAGAGAGAGAGACGTCGGACAGTGGATTCGGCGATCTTCCGCATGGGCTTTTGTGAAATGTTTCACAAATCTAGCGGAAGGAACGGGGAACGGGGAGTGGGGCGATAGCGCTAGGCGGTAGGCGGTAGGCGGTAGGCGACGGGCGGCAGGAGGCAGGCGGCCGGGG
>JANOFA010001078.1:0-1519 GCA_031413355.1 Gemmatimonadota bacterium
CGCACTGTCTCCCATTCGTGCGGGGTGAAGATGGCCGGGAGGAAGGCGGTAGGGCGGTTGGGCGTTTGGGCGATCGAGAGGGACCGCACCTGCACGGGGGCACGCGCGACGTCGCGCGGGGTGAGTCCTGTCGCCAGCAACGGAATCCCGGCGAAGATCTGCAGCGCATCGCGCCGAGTGAAGTCAGTCATGCTTGCGTCTCCAATTGCCTGCCCGCTTGAATACCAACCGCCCAACCGCCCAACCGCCCAACCGCCCAATCGCCTGTTCGCCCAATCGCCTGTTCGCCCAACCGCCCAATCGCCTCACAACTCCCCCCGCTTCATCGCCTGCGTGATATGGTCGCTGGTCCGCATCGACAGCGCGAGGATGGTCCAGGTGGGATTCTTGTCGGCCTGGGACACAAACGGGCCGCCGTCGGTGACGAAGAGATTCTTCACATCCCAGGTGCGGCAGTGCGGATCCAGCACGCTCGTCTTCGGGTCGCTGCCCATGCGCACCGTGCCGAGCTCGTGGATGATGGATCCGCCGTTGGAGATGCCGTAGCCACTCTCCTTCGAGGGCATGTCGCTCCAGACCTCTCCGCCCATCTCCCCGATCAGAGTGCGGAAGGTCTCCTGCATATGCTTCACCTGATTGGTTTCGTAGTCGCTCCACTTCCAGTGGAATTTCAGGACCGGGATGCCCCACTGGTCCACCACCTCCGGGTCGATCTCGCAGTAGCAGTCGGCGTTGGGAATCTGCTCGCCTCGGCCGGAGAAGCCGATCGTGGCTCCATAGTACTTGCGGTAGTCCGCCTTGAGCGCCGCGCCGTAGCCGCCGCCGCCGGGATAGCGCTGGATGCCGCCCATGAAGCCGTAGGACGGCTCGCCGAGGCCGCCCCAGATCTCGATGTGATAGCCGCGGGGGAAATCGAGCTTCCGGTTGTCGATCCACCACGGCATGTAGAGGTGTGCCCCACCGACGCCATCCTCGTTGTGCGGCACATGGTCGACCAGCTTCGGGATGAAGCCGCCGACGTCGGTGCCGGTGGTGTCGGTGAGGTACTTGCCCACGACCCCGCTGCTGTTGGCGAGTCCCTGCGGAAAAGCAGCCGACTTCGAGTTGAGCAGGATGCGGGCGGATTCGCAGGCACTGGCGGCGAGCACGACGATCCGTGCGTCGACCCGTTGCTCGGTTCGTGTCGCCTTGTCGATGTAGACGACGCCGTCGGCGCGGCCGCGCCGGTCGAGGGTCACCTCGCGAACCATGGCCCCGGTGATGAGCTGCAGCTTGCCGGTCGAAAGCGAGGGGAGGATGAGGACGTTGGGCGAGGAAAAGTTGGCATTGACCGCGCAGCCCCGGTTGCACTGGCCGCAGTAGTGGCAGGCGCTGCGGCCGTTGTGCGGCTGGGTGATGATCGAGAGCCGGGAGGGAATGCAGGTGACGTCATGCCTGTCGGCCGCCTGCTTCACCAGCAATTCCCAGCAGCGCGGCTTGGGCGGCGGCAGGAAGATGCCGTCGGGATGATTGTGCAGGC
>JANOFA010001079.1:0-3058 GCA_031413355.1 Gemmatimonadota bacterium
TTGTCGTCCTTGGTCAGGCTGAGTCCCGGCCCGCCATCCTTGTGGAACAGCCAGAGGGCGTAGTTGCTGCCCAGCGGCGCGTTGGTGCGCGACACCACGATGTAGTCGCCGTCCGGGGTCCACTCCGGCGAGGCGTAGAGGCTGTTGTCGCCCTTGCTCACGGCGGTCGTGCGGCCGCCATCGGGGTCCATCGTCCAGACGTTCTCGCCGCCGTCGCGGTCGCTCAGGAAGACGAGCCGCTTGCCATCCGGGGACCACCGCGGCTGCGAGTCAAAGGCGGGGCCGCGGGTGATAGCCGTCGCCTGACCGCCGCCAATGGGCAGGAGGTAGATATCGCCCAGCAGCTCCATGGCGATGGTCCGCCCATCGGGCGAGACATCGAGCGAGAGCCAGGTGCCCTCGGTCGTCTCGAACTCGATGCTGCGGGTGGTGGTGAGGGGGAGGCTGTCGATCTTGGGACGGGTGGTGTCACGAGCAGGCGTGGCCAGCAGGGTGCTGACCGCGACGAGGGCGGCGACGAGCATGGATTCTCCGGCAGGAGGCGTGTCGGGTAATCTGGAGCCCGGTGGACGCAACGCAAGGCGCGGGGCGCGGGGCGCTCCACGCGAGGTTTGTGACGTTCGTCAGTCGGCCGCGGCCAGATTGAACATCGTCCGGAAGGCACGGAACACTTCCCGCATGTCGGCGTGACGGAAGCCGACGGTGCGGGGTCCGGCTCGGAGGAATCCCGGGGCCATCGCGGCGTGATCAGCGTGGACGGTGGAGCTGAAGTCCACTTCGAGGCTGATCGGTGGTTTGGGCAGGAAAGGGCGCACGCCTGGACGCCCTGCCGCAACGACATCGTGCATCGCCTGCCGGATCAGCCCGCGAGCAACCTCCGGAACCGCGCATCGGGCGGCGTTACGACTGACCGCCGTCTTCACCACCACCGTTCGCACACCGGGCAGCAGTGACTCCGCCTCACGGGCACAGGCAGCATCGCCCGAGACCACCACGATCGGCACGCCGAACGCTCCGGCCAGCGCGGCGTTGATGCCCAGTTCGCCCACGAGCTGATCGTTCAGGCGCACCGCCATGATCCGGTCGGTGTAGCTATGATCGAGAATCGCGTTGGCGGTACCCGCCATGGCGTGATACCCGATGCACGCGGCGAGGTCCCAGCCAAGTTCGATCCCTTCCATCATGGACCAGGTCTTCGGCCCACCGGAGATCAGTTCCGCCGCCGGATGCAGCTCCTCGGCGAGAAGATTCCGCATCGTCCAGTGGCTGTCGTTGACCAGCACCTTTGTCGCGCCGCCCGAGAGGGCGCCCTCGATGGCGGCGTTCGCCTCGAGCGTCATGAGCCGGCGGAACCGACCATACTCGCCCGCGCAGCGGGGATCGATCGGGTTGGTCTGGTCCCCGTGGACCACGCCCGCGACCCCTTCCATGTCGATCGAGAGATAGACGCGCATTGGAGGAGCTCCATTGTGAGCCGTCAGCCGTCAGCCAGAGGCCGTTAGCCGTTAGCCGTTGGCAAGAAGCATTCACTCAAAGTACAGTCGCCTACCGCCTACCGCCTACCGCCTACCGCCGGTTCGGTCAGGCACAGAGGCCTGACCTACTCCCTACCGCATCAACACACCGCGCATCATCGTCACCGCCTGACCGCCGAGCAGGACTCGATCGCCGCGCAGCTGCATATGGACGGTGCCTCCGCGGAGCGAGGCCTGATACCCGCTGAGGTCGGTGCGCCCCAGCTTCTCACTCCAATAGGGGGCCAGTGCACAGTGGGCCGAGCCGGTGACGGGATCTTCGCTGATGCCGGAGCCCGGGGCGAAGAATCGGGATACGAAGTCGTAGGGCGCACCGGCGCTGGCCCGCGCGGTCACGATGGCCCCACGCACGGGCAGCTTGGCGAGGAGTCCGTGATCCGGTGTGAGACCTCGCACGGCGGCGTCATCCTCGAGCTCGACGAGGTAGTCGAACTGGTTCCGGCCGATCCAGCGTGGTGCGGCGGCGCCGAGCGCGCGGCAGAGCGCCTCCGGTGGCTCCACCGGCTCGGCCAGCATGGCGGGGAAGTCGAGAATGATCCGGTCTCTGGTGCGGGTCGCGGTCAGCAGGCCGCTGCGGGTGTGGAATCGCGCGGTCGCCCCGTGCGAGAGATGGCCATCTTCCCAGAGAACGTGCGCACTGGCGAGTGTCGCGTGGCCGCACAGGTCCACTTCCACCGTTGGCGTAAACCAGCGAAGTCGCCAGCCATCGGTCTCCGGATGCAGGAAGGCGGTCTCGGCGAGGTTCATCTCGCGCGCGACCAGCCGCATCCATTCTTCGTCCGCGGCCGGCAGGCCGGGTCAACAATAGGTCAACAAAAGAGGCCAAGTTGCGACGCCGAGAGCTCGGGCCAGTGCCAATCGCCTACCGAAACAACTTCCATAATTGCAATCGCGGCCGCCCACCCTGTTCAAGGGGCACGTCGAGCAATCCCATATAGGTCGGCTCTTCGATCAAATGCCTCGCGAGAACCTTCAAGGATGACACATGCAGCTTCACAGGTTGCAGGATGGTCGATCGAACCGCTTGTCACAATGATTGCGCGCACATTGGCTGCTTTCAGTGCGACTATCAGTTCAGCGTCGCCCAGCACGGTGAGGTCTCATTTTAGTGGGAGTGGAATCAGGTGCGACCAGGTTGCCCACCTGTTGCTTGACCTTTGCGCCATGCCGTGCAGGCGCAGGTTGAGCGAGATCAGTTTGGCCGAAGATTTGCAGTTGTTGCGACCCGCGTCGACCGTGATCCGCCGCTCCGCTTGGCGCAGCGCCAGATGGGTTTGAGCAGTTCAAGGGCGACCAGGACCGTCACCCCTGCGCCAAGCGGAACTACCAGCCATTGAGCATCCAGCGCGCCAAAGCGGAACAATTCCCGCGCCGGGGCCCAGAACACTGTCACCACCAGCAGCGCCGCCACGATGGGCAGCACGAAGGCCAACGCGCGGTTGGGCCGGGTGATTGCGGTGATGATCGAGGATGAGATCGACCGATCCACAAAGATCAGCGCCACGACGCACAGCACCAGCGAA
>JANOFA010001080.1:0-1011 GCA_031413355.1 Gemmatimonadota bacterium
CAACGACGACAAGTCTGGCCTGGTCGTCTTCCGCTGGGACATGGCTCGCCGAAGACTGGCCGCGTCGCCGCGGCTCGTGGTCCCGCGTGGCGCGCTCCGGAAGGCGACCGGGCTGGAAGCGTTAGCCGCTTCCTCGATCGAGGTCGATCCCCGCTCGGGTCACTACGTCGTGCTCTCCGCCCGGGACCATGCTGTGGTCGAGCTTACCGCAAGCGGGACGGTTGTCGGGATCAAGCGATTGAGCCGGAAGCTGCACCCCCAGGCTGAAGGGCTGACGCTGAGCGCCGAGGGGGATCTGCTGATCAGCGACGAGGGCGGGAAGGGGCCAGGCACGCTTGCGCGGTACCGGTGCCACGGGTGAAGCATCCGCTGCTGCCTGGACTGCCGCTCCTGCTCCTGGGCTGCGGGGGCCAGCTGATGCCCCAGCCGTCGGTCTCCGTGCCGCTCAGCCAGCCGGTCATCGCTTCGATCTACCTGATCGGCGATGCCGGTGCCCCTGCCGCAGGCGGCGAACCGGTGCTCATTGCGCTCCGCCAGCTGCTCGATGCCGGCCCGGATTCGGCGCTGGTGGTCTTTCTCGGCGACAACATCTACCCCCGCGGCCTGCCAGACAGCCTCGACCGCAGCTTCCCCGAGGCGGCACGCCGGCTTCGCGACCAGCTCGCCATCGGCGGTGACCGGCCGGAGCGCCTGATCTTCGTGCCGGGCAATCATGACTGGGACAAGTCCGGCCCCGATGGCTGGAACCGGATCAGGCGTCAGGGAGCATGGCTCGCCCATGAAAGCGGGGGGCGAGCCCGGCTGCTGCCGGCGGATGGCTGTCCCGGTCCCACGACGGTGGATGCCCCCGGCGGAATACGCCTCATCACGCTCGACACCGAATGGTGGCTGATCGGCCACGAGCGGCCGGGCATGACGAGCGGCTGTCCCACCCGCACGCCGGCCGAGGTGACGGCAGCGCTGGCGACGGCGATCGACGGTCACCGGGCGATCATCGCGGCGCATCATCCG
>JANOFA010001081.1:0-4735 GCA_031413355.1 Gemmatimonadota bacterium
CAAGGTGAGCTTCGCGCGGCCGTGGCTCCTGCTGATCCTCCTGCTGCCGCTCTGCTGGTGGTGGTGGCGACGCAACCGGATCGCCGGTGGCACGCGCTACAGTGACCTCCGCCTGGTCAGCGCGGTCACTGAGCGGCGCTGGCTGCCGCGCCTCCCGCCCGCGCTCAGGGCCCTCACTTTCGCCGCGTGGACCATCGCCGCCGCTGGCCCGCGCCTGGGTGGTTCACAGGTCGAGGTGAAGAAGGAGGGCATCGCAATCGTCATTGCGATTGATATCTCCAGCAGCATGCTGGCCGAGGACTTTGCCCCATCCAACCGCATGGAAGTCGCCAAGCAACAGGCCGTCAGCTTCATTCGCGGTCGCACCGCGGACCGCATCGGCGTGGTCGCGTTCGCCGGAGAGGCGCTTACCCAGGTCCCGATCACGGTCGACTACCCGGTGCTGGAGCGGGCGGTGAGTGACCTGCGCATCGGCCTGCTGGAGGATGGCACCGCGATTGGAACCGGGCTCGCCACGGCGGTCAACCGCCTGCGCGAGGCGCCGGGCAAGTCGAAGGTCATCCTGCTGCTCACCGATGGAGAGAACAATCGTGGCACGGTCGATCCCCGCACCGCCGCGGCTGCGGCCGCAGCGCTGGGGATCCGGGTATACACCATAGGCGTCGGAACCGAGGGCGAGGCGCCGATTCCCACCGGTCGAGGTCTCTCCGGATTTCGCTATGAGGTCCTGCCGGTAAAGATCGATGAGCCGCTGCTGCGCGATATCGCCGCAAGCACCGGTGGGCGCTACTTCCGGGCCAAGGACAGCGAGGCGCTCAATCGGATCTTCAACCAGATTGACGGCCTGGAGAAAACCCCGATTCAGGTGACCCGCTATGTCAAGTACGACGAGATCGCCAAGCCGCTGCTGCTGGCGGGGATGATCCTGCTCGCCCTGGAGCTGCTCCTGAACGCCACGCTGGTGGTGCGCACGCCATGACGTTCGATACCCCGGTGCTGCTCGTGCTGGCGCCGCTCATCGCCCTCCTGCTCGGAGGTCTTGCCCTGGTGGCGCGCCGCCGCCGGATCGGGCGCGCCGCCGCCTGGTCCACCGCGCTGGAAGTGCAGGCACGATCCACCGGCAAGTGGGGTCCGTCGTTGCTCGCCCTCGCCGCACTGGCCGCTGTGATCGGCGTCGCCGGGCCGCGTGGCGGGCGGGCGACGGTGAAGGTGCAGACCCAGGCGTTGAGTGTCGTGCTCGCCGTCGATATCAGCCGCTCAATGCTGGCCGAGGACACTCGGCCCAGCCGACTGGGCCGCGCGGTGCGCGAGGCTCGGCGACTGGTCCAGGATCTGGATCAGGACCGGATCGGGCTCGTGGCCTTCGCCGGTCGCAGCTACATCCTCAGTCCCCTCACGCTCGACGGTGGCGCCGTCACCCTGTTCCTCGATGCGCTGAACCCCGACCTCGCGTCACAGGGCGGCACCGGCCTCGCTTCGACGCTCACGCAGGGGATGGAATTGCTGAACGCCTCACGCGAAGCGGGCGACCGCGTGCTGGTGGTCTTCACTGATGGCGAAACCCACGATTCCCTGCCGACGGTCATCGCTGCGGCGAAGCAGCTCAGGGAATCACAGGTCCGGCTGGTGCTTGTCGCCGAGGGGATGCCGCGTCCCGTGCCGATCCCGTTGCGTGACAGCACCGGGCAGCTGGTCGAATACAAGGTGGATGACGAGGGTAGGACGGTGGAGACGTTTCGGCGGGACGACGTGCTCCAGAGGGTCGCCGATGCCGCGGAGGGCGCGCTGGTGCCGGCGGAGTTGTCGGACCAGGCCGCCGCGGTACGCGAGCTGCTGGCGGCCTATCAGCGTTCACCAACCTCGAGTGCCAGCACCCAGGATCTGCTGCCGCTGGTCTGGATCCCGGCGCTCCTTGCGGCGGCGTTCCTCGCCGTGCAGACGGTGAGCCGCCGGACCGCAGCTCTGGTGTCGATCGCCGCGGTGTTACTGTGCGGCCGGGCGTCGGCACAGCGTACCGCACCGGGCGAAACCGAGTGGCGCCAGGGGAGGATGAAAGAGGCGGCGGCCCTGTTCGTCAGGCGCCTCACCGACCAGTCGCCTGACACGGCGTGGTACAATGCCGGTACGGCGCTCCTTGCCGCGGGTGAATACGCCGCGGCACGCAAGGCGCTGGCGCATGCCGGTCGCTCGCTGGATCCGGACCTGCGGTATCGGGCGCTCTACAATCAGGGCGTTGCCAGCCTCCGGCAGGCCGCGACCGACAGCACCGTGCGCGATTCCCTGCTGGCCGATGCCAGCGCCAGCCGGCGGGATGCGCTGAGCCTGGTGCCCGGGAGCCGTCGCGCCAAGTGGAATCTGGAGCTCGCTGAACGGCGCCGCCCGCCCCCGCCCCGGGGTGGCGGCGGCAATTCCGCGCAGCCGCCTCCGCCACAGGGCCAGCAGCCGCAGGATCCGCAGTCGGGGCAGGGCGGCACCGGGCGGGGTACGCCGACCCTGTCGCAGGCGCAGGCGGAGCAGATCCTCAATTCCGTCTCGCGCGAAGAGCGGGACACGCGGGTTCGCCGGCTCGGCAAGGCGCGCAACGCGATCGGCGGAGTAAAAGACTGGTGATCGCCGCCCTCCTCGTACTCGCGCTCCAGCAGCCGGCCGGCCTCGAGGTCATGCTCGGTGTCGATCGGGATCGGGTCGCGCCCGGCGAGATGATCACGCTGACCGTGCGGGTCACCAGCGGGTTCCCGGAGGCGATTCGCGTCGCGCTGCCGAAGCTCGGCGGATTCGACCTCGAGTCGCGCTCCGAACGGAGCGATGTCACCGCGACGGGACGCAACACGCTGATTGAATTGCGACTGCGCGCCACCGCACCGGGGGAGTGGCGCCTCGGACCGGTCGAGGCATTCCAGGGCGCCGGGTACGCGCGTGGAGACCCGATCATGGTCACGATCGAGGGTGGCACACCGCCCGCGGTCGCGGCCCACATCAGTCCGCGCCTCGCGCGACTACTCCAGCGTGCGCCTCCACCTGGTGTCCTGGGGCCAGCGGCGGTGACCGTCGCCATCTCCGACCCGGTGGTGGCGGTTGGGCAGCAGGTTGATGTGGTGACAATCGCCTGGTTCGAGCGTGGGCTCCGGCAGGAGCTGCGCCGGGCGCCGACGGTCGAGTCGCCCCATTTCGATGGAGTGTGGAGCTATCAGGAACCGGTGCCCGGCGGTATTGCGTCGACCCGGCAGGTGGGGGGGAAGTGGTATGACCTGTTCGTGCTTCATCAGGTCGTCTTTCCGCTGACGCCGGGGACGGTGAAGATCTCGCCGGCCAAGCTCCAGTACAGCGTGCCGCTCGCCTACCAGTTCTTCAGCCAGGATGAGCGATACACGCTGGTGAGCGATCCCCAGTCGTTCGTCGTGCAGGCGCTTCCGCTGGAGGGCCGCTCGCCCGGCTTCCTCGGCGCAGTCGGCCACGCCCTCGAAATTCGGCAGACGGTGACGCCGGCCAACGGGCGGCAGGGCGAGGCCTTCGCGGCGGAGGTCGTGCTGTCGGGACAGGGCAACGTGGCGCTCTGGCCGCCGCCCGACATGCGGTGGCCCGCCGGTGTGCGCGTGTATCCCGAAACCTCCGAGGAGCACATCGCCACGACCGCAGGGCTGCTCGGTGGTTCGCGCACCTTCAAGTTCCTGCTGGTCGCGGATTCTGCCGGCGTGCTCCCGCTCGCCCCGCTGCAATACAGCTATTTCGACCCCGGCGCGGGGAAGTACTTGTTCGCCGCAGCACCGGGGGTCACTCTCAGCGTGGCTCCACGGGGAACGTCGGCCGCTTCCCGTGCCGAACCACCCCCAATCCGGCTGGACCAGCGTGCACCGATCGCGACACGGCTGCGGGAACTGCTGCCGGACAGCCTCTGGTTCATTCTGGCGATGACTCCGCTGCTCGTCCTCCTCGTCCCTCGGTTCCGAAGGCGCCGCCCCGTCGCGCGGAGCGCTGCTCCGGTCGGCACCGATACGCTGAGTCAGGCGGAGCAGCGATTGGAGCAGGCCCTGCGCCGGCTCGGCGCGGGCGAGAAGTGGATGTCCGAGGATCAGCTCGCTGCGCTGCTGCATCAATCCGGCATTCCGCAGGAGCAGGCGCTGGAGATCGCCCGACTGCGCGATCGCCTGCGGCAGGCCCGCTTCGGTGGCGCGACAGGGCAGGCGACCGCGCCACTGATGCCCGACGTGGATCGGGTGCTGGCGACGCTGTGGGAGCGCGACCGTCCAGCTGGACCACGGTGGCAGCGGCGGGCGGGACTCATCGGGATGCTGCTGCTCAGCATTTCTGTCGTCCGGGGCGAATCCCAGACTTCGCCCGAGCAGCTCTATCAGGCGGGCGCCTACCGCGCGGCGGCTGAGGGGTTTCACCGGCAGGCGCTGGCGGCACCAAGCCACGACGCAGCCTGGCTCAACCTTGGAGCAGCGGCATGGCGCGCCGGCGATGATGCGCTGGCACTGGCGGCGTGGACCGAGGCGGCCCGGTGGAGGCCGCGGGATCGGAGCGTCAGCCGGGCCCTCGCACTGGTGCCGCCTTCGGATGCGGCGGCGGCCACGGAGCTGTGGGTGGCACCGCTCAACCCCGATGAGCTGTGGCTGCTGGGATTCGTGGCGTGGCTGACCGGGGCAATCGGTTTGCTTGTCGGACGCCGGCTGCGCGGCCGCTGGGTTGTGCTGCTGGCGGGCGGTGTGCTTTTCGTGTCTGCTGGCGTGGGGCT
>JANOFA010001082.1:0-1507 GCA_031413355.1 Gemmatimonadota bacterium
CGGCGTCACGGATGTCGGTATCGCGTGACTGACGCGCCGCCTCCAGCAGCGGCACCACCTTGGGATGGCTGTCCCAGTGCGCGGCGAGGCCCCGCAGCGCCGCGAGCATCGTCGGGCTCTGCGGTGCGAGACGCCCCAGCGCCGTGAGCCCACGCGCCACCACCATCCGGCGGAGCAGGCGGAGGACGACCGGATCGTGGACTGGCGCGAGTGCGGTGACCGCGAGCGCCCGCAGCTCCACCTCGATCCGCGGATCGGCGGCGTGGGCCATCAGCCGGGGGACGAACTCCGGCGGACACCCTTCGGCCAGGAGCCCATACACCAGTCGCAGGGTCGGCTCGAACTCACTCTCGAGCGCATCGATGAACGCCTGCTCCTTCAGGTCCGGATCCACCAGCGCCAGCGCCAGCGCCTCGTGCCGCACCCGCGGATCGCGATGGCGGCGCAGCGCCGTGGGCGAGAAGTCGGGTGGGAGGTCCGGCAGCCGACCGAGCAGCGAGAGCAGGTTGCGCTGCACATACCACGGCATGCCTTCGATCCGCTCCGCCGCCAGCGGGCCGATCGCCTGGCCATACCGGGCGAGGAGCTCGAGCAGCCGCAGCCGGACCCGCCGCTCTCCGGAGTGCGCCAGCGCATCGAGCAGCGCCGGTGCGGCTTCGATACCGGAGGCCGGAATCAGCCGGTCGAGTGCATCAAGATCGATCGGAGTCACTTCGAGCAGGGCCCGCACCGTCTGCGGGTGAAAGACACGACCCCGCAGCCCGCGGGCGACGGGATCCTCGCGCGGCACCGTCTCCAGCAGGGCCAGCAGCGGCCCCACCTGCCGCCGCGCGATCATCCGGTCGGCGGCGAGGAGGGTGCCCCGCTCCAGGATGCCGCTCTCCAGGGCGAGCTTGAGCAGCCGCTCCGGCTCCAGGCCGGGCCGCCCCGCGCCGGTCACCGCAGCCTCACCGGCAACCAGTCGCACCACTTCCTCTTCCAGCGCGCGCCGCGCGGCGCCATGCCGGGGATCCTCCGCCTGCCCTGCCAGTCGTCCCAGCACCGGCAGTACGCTCGGGGAGAGGCGTTCCTCCCGGCCAGGCACAAGCGCCTGGGCCAGTCGGTAGAGGCTCCTCGCATCGAGCACGGCACAACACTCCTGGACGAAATCGCGCACCAGCGCTTCATCGGCCTCGGGCGAGACGAGGCGGCGCAGGGTGACGAGCGGAAGGGCACCGATGAGCAGCTCGAGGTCGGTGGCCAGCTCGCGATTGAGCACCGACTGGGCCGCGACGCCGAGCAGCGCCGCCAGCACCCGATTGCGCCAGTCGGGTTGCGGGGGATGCAGCTCGAGTGCGATGGCGAGCCCGTCGGGATCACGTTCTTCCGAGGGCTGCGCCTCATCGCCGAGCACAAAGAACTCTGACCGGCCAATCCCGAGAGGAGCACGGAGCAATGAGCGAGCAGGATACAGAGATTGAACGGTTGAAGGCCGGGGTGAACTGCGCGGCTGCGCCGATCATCGCTG
>JANOFA010001083.1:0-1524 GCA_031413355.1 Gemmatimonadota bacterium
CGCATGCCTTGACCTGGGCTTCCGACCCGGCCAAGGCTCTGGCATCGTTCGACCAGTTCCTGGATCTCATCGTGAAAGACCAGGGTAAGTCCGGCAAGAGTACTGCCGCATGAGATCGAGCATCAGTAGCGTCTCGCCACCCCACGGATACCCGAACACCACGTCGAAATCGTCCAGCGCCAGTCCCAGCTGGAGGTAGCCTGAGGGGCCGTCCCCGAGCGTGCCGGCCTTCCCACCGTCCGCACCTGCTTCCCACCGATATCCCGTCGGCAGCAGGCTCCCCACGACAAACCGTGCGCCTGAGTCATGCTTCACGGCGAGCTCGCGGGCCGTGGCAACGAGCGCCGCGTCGAGTTCGATACCGCAGGCCTCGAACCCCATGAGGTCGGCCATGATCGTGATGACGCCTGACGCCGATCCCCACTCGAGGAACCGGAGACCGGGACCGCGCTGCAGGAGCAGCGCCTGCAGCACGACCTCGTAGTCGGCGGCCACGAAAGGGTGGAATTCGTGGTCCCGCACCTCGGCCTCGAATCGCTCCCAGATGCTCCAGCCATCGGCGCATGCGGCACCCAGTCGCGCCCGGAGCACGGCGTCGATCGCTTGCGGGTGTGTCGTGGTGCCTCCTGAGTGCCCATCGGGGCGGCATGGGGTGAGCGCAAGCTAAGCCGTCCGCCTGGGATGCACGACGATTCGTCGGGACGAGCAGTTGCGAATCGCGATCTCCGCCGTCCGGGGGGGGGGGGGGGGACGCCCGCCTCTACCCCGGCCTATCGCCAGACCCCGTAGCCGGTAGATTCGACTGGACCATGACCGACATCCCTACCCGTCTCGCAGCGTCCCTCGCCGACCGCTACCGCATCGAGCGCGAGCTGGGCCAGGGCGGCATGGCGACCGTATATCTCGCGCACGACATCAAGCACGACCGCAAGGTGGCGGTGAAGGTGCTGCGGCCGGAGCTCGCCGCCGTCATCGGCGCCGAGCGGTTCCTGAGCGAGATCAAGACCACGGCCAACCTGCAGCACCCGCATATTCTGCCGCTGTTCGATAGCGGGACAGCAGGCGGTTGGACGGTTGGGCGGTTAGAGGAGGCGGAGGAGTCCCCAACCGCCCAACCGCCTAACCGCCAAACCGCCGAAGTCCTCTTCTACGTCATGCCCTTCATCGAGGGCGAGTCGCTGCGGGACCGGCTCAACCGGGAGAAGCAGCTCCCTATCGCCGACGCCATTCGGATCGCCGGTGAAATCGCCGGCGCGCTCGACTACGCCCATCGGCACGGCGTCATCCACCGCGACATCAAGCCGGAAAACATCCTGCTGCACGACGGCCGCGCGCTGGTGGCGGACTTCGGCATCGCGCTGGCGGCGAGCAAGGCCGGCGGCGCCCGGATGACCGAGACCGGCATGTCGCTCGGCACGCCGACGTACATGAGTCCCGAGCAGGCGATGGGCGAGCGGGAGATCACCGCCCGGAGCGATGTGTACGCGCTGGGTTGCGTGCTCTACGAGATGCTGGTCGGCGACC
>JANOFA010001084.1:0-1624 GCA_031413355.1 Gemmatimonadota bacterium
GACCTGAACGGAGAGGAGCACTCTGGGCCCGGAATGCAGTGATCATTAAAGGCTGGCCGACGAGCCCACCGGCAATCTCGACTCCACCAACGGCGAGGCGGTGATGGACCTGCTGCAGCAGCTGCACCAGGCGGGGGCGACCGTCTGCATGGTGACGCACTACCCGCGCTATGCCCGCAATGCCCAGCGCGCCATTCACCTGTTCGACGGCCGAGTCGTGGAAGACCGGGCGCTGGAGCTGACGGGCGCCTGAGTCCCGCGTCATCCCTTCGAGGTAACTCGCATGCGGATCCTGCTTGCCGATCTGCGCCACGCGCTGCGCACGCTGGCGCACAGCCCCGGGTATGCCGCCGTGGCCATTGTCTCGCTGGCGCTCGGCGTTGCCGGCACGGCGACGGTGTTCACGGTGGTCAATGCGCTGCTGTTCAAGCCGATGCCGGTGGGGGAGCCGGCGCGGACAGTCAGCCTCTACACCAGCGACTACAGTGGCCCGTTGTTCGGGGCCTCGAGCTATCCTGACGTCCTCGCCTTCCGGCAGGGCATCCCGGCGCTGGACCACGTGGTCGGCATGGGGCTGCAGCAGACGAGCCTGACGGTCGGCACGGAACCGGTCCGGGTCATCCTCGCGACGGTTTCCGACGATCCGTTCGGCGGACTGGGCATTCCGCTGGCGCTCGGGCGTGGGTTCGCCGCCGAGGAGAACCAGGTCGGCGGGAACAACGCCGTCGTGGTGCTGAGTCATGCGCTGTGGACGTCGCAGTTCGGCCAGCGATCCGACCTCGTGGGTCAGACAGTGTCGCTTGGCGGCAGGCCGTTCAGCGTCATTGGTGTTGCCCCCGCCGGTTTCACCGGGCTGCTGCGCGGGCTGGGGTTCGACGGATGGGTGCCGCTCGCGGCGTCACCACTGCTCCGCTCCGATCCGGGCTTGCTCACCAATCGGGGCGACCGGGGCCTGATGGTCCTCGGGCATCTCGCGCCCGGCGCCACACTGGCCCAGGCCCGCTCGCAGGCGGAGGCGCTGTCGCTCCAGCTGCACGCCGAATACGCCGGTGCCTGGACCGACCGGCAGGACGCGGCGCGGAGGATCACGGTCCTGCCGGAGGGCGAGAGCCGGATCTTTCCCTTTGCGCGCGGCCCGGTGCTGGGCGTGAGCGCGCTTCTCTTCCTTGTGGTGCTGGCCGTCCTGCTGATCGCCTGCGCCAACGTGGCCAGTCTCTTCCTCGCCCGGGCGATGGCACGGCAGCGCGAAGTCGCGGTCCGACTGGCACTTGGCGCGAGCCGAGGCCGAGTGGTGCGTCAGCTGGTGACGGAGAGCGTCCTGGTCGCCGCAATCGGCGGGGTGTTAGGCGTGACACTGTCGTTCTGGCTGGCGGGGCTGCTCTTCTCCGCTCCGCTGCCGATCCCGGTGACCCTGGCGCTCGATTTCTCTCCCGACCTGCGGGTGCTCGGCTTTGCGTTACTGCTGGCGATTGCCACCGGGCTACTGGTCGGCATCGCGCCGGCGCTGCAGGCGTCGCGGCCGGAACTGCTGTCCGCCCTCAAGGACAATACCGGTGGGTCGCTCTCGCCCCGTTCGCGGCTGCGCGGCGCGTTCGTGATCGGGCAGGCGGCGCTGTCCATCCTG
>JANOFA010001085.1:0-1290 GCA_031413355.1 Gemmatimonadota bacterium
GACCAGGGCCACCGCACCGGCATCCTCGACCTGACCGCTGGGGAAATGGGCACCCGCGGCTCCGCCGAACTGCGTGGCGCCGAGGCGGACCGCGCCGCGACAATCCTCGGCGTGACGGAACGGCGGAATGCGGGTCTGCCTGACGCGGGGATCCAGAACACCGAAGCCAGCCGGCGCATTCTCGTTGAACACATCCTGCACTTCGCGCCCCGCGTCGTGATTCTCCCTTTCCCCGTTGGGCGCCACCCCGATCATCGGATTGCCTCCGAGCTGGGACGGGACGCCTGTTTTCTGGCGGGATTGGCGCGCTATGACGCGAAGGGCACTCCCCACCGGCCCCACAAGATCCTCTATGCGCTGGCCTACCGGGAAGATCCGGTCAAGCCGACATTCGTGGTGGATATCAGCCCGCAATTCGAGCGAAAGCTGCAGGCCATCCGCTGCTATGCCAGCCAGTTCGATGGGGCCGACAGTGCTGGCGAGATCTTTCCCACCGGGCAGGATCTCTACTCCCTCGTCGAGGTGCAAAACGCGCACTACGGGTCGCTGATCCGCACCCGGTATGGCGAGCCGTTCTACACCGAGGAGACGGTCCAGGTGGACGACATCATGGGCCTTGGGGTCAAGAGCATGTAGCCGGCGCCAGCGGATTCCGGGCCGGAGGGTATAGGGTATCTTTGGGGGTGACGTTCACCCCTGTCTACCTCGACCACGCCGCCACGACCCCGGTTCGCCCGGAGGTACTGGAGGCCATGCTCCCCCTGCTGGGCGGGGAGCTGTTTGGCAATCCGTCCAGCGGCCACCGCTTTGGCCGGGCCGCCCATGCCGCACTGGAGGGCGCCCGCCGGGAGGTCGCAACGGCTCTGGGCGCCGAACCGGGCTCTGTGTTGTTCACCTCCGGTGGCACCGAAGCCAACAACCTCGCCATTCTTGGCAGTGCCCTTGCCGCGCGGGATCGCGGCGAGCGGATGCTGGTCGCCGTCGCCGCCACCGAGCACAAGGCGGTCCTCGCCGCGGCGCATGAAGTCGCCCATCTGGGCGGTGCCGAACAGGTCATCCCGGTAACCGGCGATGGCACAGTCGACCTGGCGGCGCTGGATCGCAGTCTGGGTGAGCGCCCCGCGGTGCTCTCCGTGATGTGGGTGAACAACGAGACCGGCGTCATCCAGCCCGTCGCCGAGATCGCCCGCCGCGCCGAGGCCGCAGGCGTTCCCTTTCATACCGACCTGGTGCAGGCGTTCGGCAAGGTGCCGCTCACGCTGCGCGATCAGCCTGCCATTGGCCTTGCGA
>JANOFA010001086.1:0-1003 GCA_031413355.1 Gemmatimonadota bacterium
GCGTCGGGCCAAGCTCTTCCTCGCCCTGCTCGGCTTTCTCCTCGCCGCCGTCGGCGTGGCGCTGGAAAACAAGCCGCTGGTCTGGGCCGCAATGGCCGTACTCGCTGCGGCGCTCGTCCTGCGACTGTGGCTCAAGCGGAAGGCGGCAACTCAACCAGACCAGTAACGCCTCGCATCCGCCAACCGCCCAATCGCCCAATCTCCCAATCGCCCAACCGCCCAATCGCCCAATCGCCAGCACCGCATTTCCCCGCACCATCCCGCACGATTTCACCTCTACCCCCGCCGAATGCGCCCCTAGCTTCGTCCCATGAATCCCATCGTCACCCCCCTCGCGGAGCGTATCGCCGAGGCGCGACGCCTGCTCCATGGCCACTACGGCTTCGCCGATTTCCGGCCGCTGCAGCGCCGGGTGGTGCAGTCCGTCCTCGCCGGACGTGACACCCTGGCCGTGCTGCCCACGGGCGGTGGGAAGTCCATCTGCTTCCAGGTGCCGGCGCTCGTGCTCGGTGGACTCACGGTTGTGGTCTCGCCCCTCCTCGCGCTGATGCAGGATCAGGTGGGCGCGCTGCGGCAGCGGGGCGTCGCGGCGGGGTCACTGAACTCATCGCTTACGCCGGAGGAGCAGGAGGGGGTCATGGCCCAGGTGCTCGATGGTACGCTCCGTCTCCTCTACATCTCCCCGGAGCGAGCCCCGCGACTGGCGGCGGAACTGGTGCGCCACGGCATCCGGCCGCGCCTGCTGGCAATCGACGAGGCCCATTGCATCAGCGAATGGGGGCATGATTTTCGGCCCAACTATCGTGAGCTCGCCACTTTCCGGTCCTCCTGTGGCTCACCACCCACCGTCGCGCTGACCGGGACGGCGACACCCGCGGTCCGGACCGACATCATCGCCTCGCTCGGGCTCGGAAAGCATGACCTGCATTTCGCCTCATTCAACCGCCCCAATCTGCGCTTCGACATCGAGTGGATGCGGCGTCCTGCAGAGCGCTTGCCCGCA
>JANOFA010001087.1:0-3322 GCA_031413355.1 Gemmatimonadota bacterium
GGTACCAGGCGTCTCAGCGTGAGGGGAGTCGGTCATGATCCTGGCGAATACCCGGTGCCGGCTGCAGCCGGCCGATCTGCAGCTGGTGCTGCTGCTCCTGAGCCGCGGCTCGGCGGGCCGCCGCGCCGCGCTCGAACGCCAGCTGGAGCTGGAGGGGCCTGACTCGCTGCTCGATGTGCCGCTGCTCGCGGAACGGCTGCTGGCGGTGCGGTCGATCCTGGTGCCGGGTGAAGCGCTCTTCTTCTATGTACTGGTGCGCCAGGCGCTCCGGGCGGCGGATGTGGATGACCGGGACCTGGCTGATTATCTCGCGGCGCTGCTGCTGGAGTTCGGGCAGCGGGACCGGGCGACCCGGGTCGACTGGCACGACGACCACTCGCACCGCTACATGGTCGATATCCTCGCCGACCTCGATGCCACCCAGGGCGAGCGTCGCTTCAAGGTGCTGGTGCACCTGGGCAACTACGCCCTCTGGCTGGCGGGGTTGTTCCCCCACTACATCGAAGCGCGCCGTCTGCGGCACGGCGGCCCCGACCTCAGCTACTACGACGGACTGGGCCGACGCGGCTTCGCGATGGCCTCCGACCACTCGCTGGCCGACCAGTATCACCTCGATGGGATCCTCCAGTCAGTCGCGGAACGCTATCCCGCGATTCGGGCGGCGCTCAATGGGCTCAGCGAGCGGGTGCTCTTTCCCAACGGCTACTCCCACTAGGGCAGCTCGGCACTCGCTCGCGAGTCTGGTCGGAGCTGGACCGCGAGCCTGGTCGGGGCTCATCCGCGAGCCTGGTCGGGGCTCGTCCGCAGGGTCCCTGCGGGCGCTCGGTTCGGGCGGGCGGGGACGCCCGCCCCTACCCGAGCACGCGCAATGCAAGACTCCCGCGACCTCGCCCCTCCCCACAACCTTTTGCCGAGCTTCTCCAGGGAAGCTCAGCGCCCAGCGGGTACCTCGACGACTTGTGGTTGACGCCGCACGCGGTCCAGCGCCTCCCGAATCAGCGCGGCAAAGAGCCCGTGATCGGGAGCCTCGTGGTCACCGTGAAATTCCTCCGGATGCCACTGCACGGCCAGCAGCCAGGGCGCACCGGCTGCATTCTCGAGGCCTTCAATCTCTCCATCGGGGGCCGTCGCCGTGATCACCAGGCCGGAAGCGAGTTGCCGCACCGACTGATGATGAAAGCTGTTGACGTCGCAGCGGGTGGCGCCGAGGGCGGCGGCGAGCCGGGAGCCGGGGACGAGATCCACCGGGTGAGTGCGATCGTCCCGGTTGGCATCCTGCTTATGGCCCAGTCCGCCGGGCCGCTCGCTCGGAATGTCCTGCCAGAGCGTGCCGCCCAGCGCGACGTTGACCAGCTGGATTCCGCGGCAGATGGCGAGGACCGGCATCCGGCGGCGCCACGCCTCCCGGAAGAGGGCGAGTTCGAAGGCGTCGCGCTTCGGGTCCACGTCGCCCAGGGCGGGGTGCGGGTCGCTATTGAAGTGGGTGGGGTCCACGTCCTCGCCACCGGAGAGCACCAGTCCGTCGAGACAGTCGAGCACGGTGCCGGCATCTTCCGGCCGGATCAACGGGGGCAGGATGAGTGGAACGCCGCCGGCGTGCAGCACGGCATGGACGTAGGCGGCGTTCACCTGGCTCCGGTCGGCGCCGAGCACATGCCGGGTGACGCCGGTAACGCCGATGCGTGGTGCGGTCATGAGAGCACGCTGTCGGGGAAGAGAGGGCAGCCCGGATCTTCGAACCGGGCGGGATCGAGCTGGATCCCGATGAGGGGCAGCATCAGGGTATCGAGGGCGACCTTGCCGATGATCGGCGCCCCGCGCAGCGGTTCGGACTCGTACAGCATCACGCCGCGCGTCCGACCCGAGGGATCGAGGATGAGGACGCCGAATCCTGGCCGGATTGGTGCCGGCGGACTGCCCTCGACGCCGATGATCCAGCCGCTGTCGGCGGTGCGACCGACCACCGCCTCAAACGCTGGACCGGCGGCGACCCGCGCCACGAGCCGCGCTGGCAGGCCGGGCGGTGGCACGCTGAGGGTCTGATCCGGAATGCCGAATTCCTGCAGCAGCATCGTGGCGCCGGCGATGGCGGTGATGCCGCAGGCCCCGCCGGTCCGCTGCGGGCCACAGCCGATGGCCGCCAGAAGCGCCAGCCCGGGAACGAATATTCGCATGGCGGAAAAGTAACGCGCCGTCTTCCTTGACGCCCCCCGGGAGCCGCCCGTACCATTCCTCGTCCCCCCGACCCTGGATGTTCCCCTGTGCTTGATGGGCTCAAGGCCCGGTTCGAGCGATTCCTCGCCGACCATACTCCACCGGATGACCCGCGCGCGCGTGGAGCCCAGCTTCACGCCGCCGTTCTCGACGCCAGGGTGGCGGTGGGCGAGATGCGGAGTGCGCTGCAGACGAGCGAGCTGGCGCTGACCCTGGAGCGGCAGCAGCTCACCGATGCGGAGCGGCGAGGGGAACTCGCCGCAGCGGTGCCGGATCTGGAGACGGTGCAGGTCGCCGCGCAGTTCGTGGCCCGACATACGGAGCGGATCGCGCTGCTGGAAAAGAAGGTGGCGGTGCAGCGCGACGAGTTGCAGCTGGCGGAACGCGACGTGGCGCAGTGGACCCTGGAGCTGAAGCAGAACCGGCAGGGCACCGAGGCGGGGCCGACACCAGCCCAGGCGGCGGCGTGGCGCGATCTCGAGGCGGCGGGTGCGCCCCGGCCCGAGACGGACGTCGAAGGAGAGCTGCTCAAGGGCCGCCTCGAGCGGGCCAGCATGGATGCCGCGGTGCAGGCGCAGCTGGATCACCTGAAGAAGAAGCTGGGGAAAGAATGAACTCGCGTCGTCTCCGCCTACCGCCTCGCGCCTCTGCGGCCCTCGTCGTCACTTGTCGCCTTTGCCCCGCCCTTGCCGCTTTCGCTGTCACCCCGCTGCTCGCCCAGCAGCCCCTCACTCCACCGCCTCATTTCCAGAAGCTGGCCCACACCTACAGTATCGTCGCGTGGGACTCCGTCACCGGCGACCTGGGCGTGGTGGTCGAATCCAAGTTTCCCAACGTCGGCGGCATCGTTCCCTGGGGGATCGCCGGGGTGGGCGCGGTGGTTGAAATCCCCCTGAAGCAATAGCGTTGGTACTGTTGGTTGTTCCTGCCAAATATATATTTCCAAAAATATCAGTAGTAACGCTATAACCTCTATCATCTCCCGAACCTCCATAGTAAGTAGACCACAGGCGATTTCCGTTAGCGTCAAATTTTACTAAGTAGCCATCAAGAACACCTCCACCAAAAATATTTTGAAATCCACCAGAGGCAATATTCGATGCGCTGC
>JANOFA010001088.1:0-1122 GCA_031413355.1 Gemmatimonadota bacterium
CATGGCCTCCAAGATCCCCGTCAGCATCCTCGGCGCCACCGGCACCGTCGGCCAGAAGTTCGTCCGGCTGCTGGCCGACCACCCCTGGTTTGACATCGTGGCCGTCGCGGCCTCCGAGCAGAGCGCCGGCAAGCGCTATGGTGACCTCGTACGGTGGCGCGAGAATGCGCCGATCCCGCCGCAGGTGGCCGCCATGACGCTCGGGCGCTGCGCACCGCCGCTGCCGGGGCGCATCGCGTTTTCGGCGGTGGACGCCGAGAGCGCCGGTGAAGTGGAACAGGCCTTCGCGCGCGCCGGCGTCTTTGTGGTGACCAATACAAAGAACCACCGGATGGTGCCGGACGTCCCGCTGCTCATCCCCGAGGTGAATGCAGACCACCTCGCCCTGCTCCCGCGGCAGCAGCGCGAGCGCGACTGGACCGGCGGCATTGTCGCCAACCCCAACTGCTCCACCGCCGGGCTGGTGCTCGGCATCCTCCCGCTGCAGCGCGCCTTTGGTATCGAGAAGATCTTCGTTGCGACGATGCAGGCGGTGAGCGGCGCCGGCTACCCCGGCGTCGCCTCGCTCGATGCCATCGGCAATGTGATCCCGTATATCGGTGGCGAGGAAGAGAAGATGGAACAGGAGACGCGCAAGATTTTCGGGACGATCGTGCAGGAGGAAATCACCGAGGCGCCGATCACCACAAGCGCACACACCAATCGCGTCCCGGTGGTCGACGGCCACCTGGAAGTCGTTTCACTTGGTTTCGGCCGCAGGGTGACCCCGGAGCAGGCCGTCGCGGCCCTGAACGACTTCCGTGCTCCCGCCGGTATCGCCGACCTGCCCTCGACGCCGGCCCGCCCGGTGGAGTACGACGCGCGCCCCGACCGGCCGCAGAGCCGGCTCGACATCGACCGCGGGGCAGGGATGACCGTGACCGTTGGACGGGTGCGGCCCTGTACCCTGCTCGACCTCCGGCTGGTGCTGCTCTGTCACAACACGATCCGGGGCGCGGCCGGCGCGGCGGTCCAGAACGCCGAACTGCTGGTGCAGCGGGGTTACGTGCGGCGATGTCCAGGGAGTGCGCCGTGCCATTGTCACGGGCGTGCATCATGGCGTGATAAACGCACTCCTTCGCG
>JANOFA010001089.1:0-2895 GCA_031413355.1 Gemmatimonadota bacterium
AGCACATCGAGCCGCTCCAGCAGGTGGAACTGGTGGCAGGCGACGAGACTGGCCCGGGTGATCAGGTAGCTCGAGCGGATCGGGTGGGGCCCGAAGCGCAGGTGCGACACCGTCACCGAGCCCGACTTCTTCGAGTCGTAGACGAAGTACCCCTGGGCATGCAGCCCTGCGTCCTCGCCGATGATCTTGATCGCGTTCTTGTTGCCGCCGATGGTGCCGTCGGCACCGAGTCCGTAGAACACCGCCCGGATCGTCTCGGGCTGCTCAGTGGAAAAGGTGTCGTCCACTTCGAGACTGGTGTGGGTCAGATCGTCATGGATGCCGACGGTGAAGTGATTGCGCGGTGCCGCGGTGGCGAGCTGGTCGAAGACAGCCTTCACCATCGCCGGAGTAAACTCTTTTGAGGCCAGCCCGAACCGGCCGCCGACGATGATCGGCCGCGGCGCGTTGCGCTCGGCAAAGGCGGTGACAACGTCCTGGTAGAGCGGTTCGCCGGCGCTGCCCGGCTCCTTGGTGCGGTCGAGCACGGCGAGCGCTTTCACCGTCGGCGGCAGTGCGGCGAGCAGCACCTCTGTGGGGAAGGGGCGGAACAGCCGGACCTTCAGCACACCGACACGTTCCCCCGTCTTCCGGAGTGCATCGACGGTTTCATGCGCCACTTCGGCGCCGGAGCCCATGATGATGATCACCCGGTCGGCGTCGGGGGCGCCTTCGTAGTCCACCAGGTGGTAGTGGCGTCCGGTGCGTTCGGCGAGCTGGTGCATCGCGCCCTGCACGATGCTGGGGCAGGCGAGATAGTAGGGGTTGGCGGCTTCGCGGGCCTGGAAGAAGACATCGGGATTCTGCGCCGTGCCGCGCAGCACCGGGTGTTCGGGGGAGAGGGCGCGGGCAAAGTGGGCCCGGCGCGCTGCCTCGGGGATGAGGGCGCGGACATCCTGCGCCGCGAGGGGGACCACGCGGGCGATCTCGTGCGAGATGCGGAAGCCGTCGAAGAAGTGGAGAATGGGAATGCGCGACTCGAGCGTCGCCGCGTGGGCGACAAGGGCCAGATCCATCGCCTCCTGGGGTGAGCCGGCCGCCAGCATCGCGAAGCCGGTCGCGCGCGCCGCCATCACGTCGCTGTGATCGCCGAAGATCGAGAGTCCCTGGGTCGCGAGGGAGCGGGCCGCGACGTGGATGACCAGCGGCGTCAGCTCGCCGGCGATCTTGTACATGTTGGGGATCATCAGCAGCAGACCCTGCGACGCGGTGAATGTCGTCGTCAGGGCGCCGGCCATCAGGGCGCCGTGGACCGCGCCGGCGGCGCCGGCCTCGCTCTGCATCTCGATCACGCTGGGGACGGCACCCCAGGCGTTAGGTTCGGGTTCGGCCGCCCACTGGTCGGCGTACTCGCCCATCGGCGAGGCGGGGGTGATTGGATAGATCGCAATCACCTCGCTGGCGAGGTAGGCGACGTGGGCCGCCGCCTCGTTCCCATCCATCATTACATGTCTTGGCATTCATAGCCTCCGATCAATGGTTGTCGGGGGCTGAGGAGGGGAGGGTGAACCGATTGTGAAGGAGGCTTCAGGGGGGCGGTTGGGCGACTAGGCGATTAGGCGATTAGGCCGTTGGGCGATTGGGCGATTGGAAGATTGGATGTCGGGTAGGGGCGGAGCTCTGCTCCGCCCTGCGACGAGCCGCGATTGGGCGAATGGACGATCGGGCGATTGGACAATTGGGCCAGAGGATGTCGGGCAGGGACGGAGCTCTGCCCCGCGTATGCAGCGCACCGAGCCGAGGGGCGGGGTGTCCTGAGGTGAGAACGGTCGGCGACCCGGGGGGGGCGGGTTCGGCCATCGCTGTTGTCTGGGTCAGGGTCAGGGTCAGGGAGGATGATTGGAGGTGTCGGCGACCACATCGTGCCGATCGTGCTTGGTGGGCATGGCGGTGTTGCGGTGTTCCCGAGTTGGAATCCCGTTGTTGTGCTGGGTTCCGCGTTTTCCCGGGAGCACACCTGGGCGGTTGGTTGTCAATCTTGGAGGATGCCACCACTCCCACCCCCCACCGCCTCGCAGTCTAATCCGCGCCTACTGACCGTTTTGCGGCTCCAACTGCGGCTGGGGCACTATAGCCTGCGGACCGAGCAGGCCTACGTCGGCTGGGTGCGGCGCTTTGTCCGCTTCCATCACTGTCGTCATCCGCGCGAGCTGGGGGAGCGGGAGGTGGTGGCGTTCCTGCGGATGTTGGTCGACGAGCGGCGGGTCTCGGCCTCGACCCAGGCGCAGGCGTTGGCGGCGGTGCTTTTCCTTTACCGGGAGGTGCTTGGGCGGCCGCTCCAGATGGCCGGGTTGGTGCCGAGGGGGCGGGGCGTGACCCGGATACCGGTCGTACTGGACCGGGGGGAGGTGAGTCGGGTGCTCGCGCAGTTGGCGGGGGTCTACCACTTGGCGGGATTGTTGTTGTATGGCAGCGGGTTACGGTTGCTCGAGTGTCTCACCTTGCGGGTCAAGGATATCGACCTCGGGCGGAATGAAATCCGGGTTCGGCGGGGGAAGGGGCAGAAGGACCGAGTGACTATGGTGCCGGGGGCGGCACGGGAGCTGTTGGGGGACCATCTGGAGCGGGTGCGGGTGCGGCATGAGGCAGACCTGGCGGCGGGGGCGGGGGCCGTTGTGCTGCCGGAGGCGTTGGGGAGGAAGTATCCGGGGGCCAGTCGCAGCTGGGTGTGGCAGTGGGTCTTTCCGGCAACGCGGCAGCATGCCGACCGGGCGACGGGGGAGGTGCGGCGGCATCATCTGCACTCCTCCGCTGTGCAGCGGGCGATGACCGCCGCGGTGCGGCGGGCGGGGATCGCCAAGCGGGCCAGCTGTCACACCTTGCGGCATTCCTTTGCGACCCACCTATTGGAGGCGG
>JANOFA010001090.1:0-1054 GCA_031413355.1 Gemmatimonadota bacterium
CCAACGGCTTCGGTGGAGTGCTGGTCGAGGGGTGGAACACCGGGTGGGATGGCGACTGGATCAAGAACCGCAACGCCTTTTCCTTCACCCAGGCCTACCCCGACTACGACCTACCCGCCCTCGCCGCCTACGCTCAGGAGAAGGGCGTCCGGTTGATCGTTCACAACGAGACATCGGGCGGGATCGAGAACTATGAACGGCAGATGGACAGCGCCTTCGCCCTGTACCACTCACTTGGGCTCGACGCGATCAAGAGCGGTTATGTCACCGACACCTTGAGCGGAGGCCACGATCACTGGTCGCAGTACGCCGTGCGCCATCACCGGCGGGTGATCGAGACCGCCGCCCGCTTCGGAATCATGGTGGATGTGCACGAACCGCTGCACGACACCGGCGAGCGCCGCACCTGGCCCAACATGATGACTCGCGAGGGCGCGCGGGGGCAGGAGTACAACGCCTGGAGCGGCGACGGCGGCAACCCGCCAGACCACGAGACCAACCTCTTCTTCACTCGGCTTCTGGCGGGGCCGCTGGACTACACCCCAGGCATCTTCGACATCCTGCGGGACCGGAGCACCGGCACGGCGCAGCGCCCGGACCAGCCGCGGGTGCGCACCACGCTGGCCAAGCAGCTGGCCCTCTACGTGGTGCTCTATTCACCGCTCCAGATGGCGGCCGATCTTCCTGAGAACTACGAGGGGCAGCCCGCCTTCCAGTTCATCCGCGACGTCGCGGTGGACTGGGACACGACCCGGGTGCTGGACGGGCGGATCGGGGACTACGTCGCGGTCGCGCGCCGCGAGCGCGGCGGGCAGAGCTGGTTCCTCGGTGCCATCACCGACGAAGAAAGCCGCATACTCGACATCCCGCTCTCCTTCCTGGCGTCAGGCCGGCGCTACGTGGCCGAGATCTACGCCGACGGTCCAAACGCAAACTGGCTGGACAATCCCCTTCCGGTCACCATCACCAGACGCGCGGTGACCTCCGCCACCCGGCTTCGTCTGCTCCTGGCGCCCGGAGGCGGCCAGGCGATCCGCATCCGTCCTGCGAGATG
>JANOFA010001091.1:0-14859 GCA_031413355.1 Gemmatimonadota bacterium
CGACGTCAGGACCGCCGAGACTGCGAATGGTGGATTTGATCTCGTCAGTGACGTGCGGAACCACCTGCACGGTGCCGCCATTGTACTTGCCGGCACGTTCCTTGTGGATCACCGACTGATAGATCCGGCCGCTGGTGACGGTCGAG
Organism: Gemmatimonadota bacterium; assembly: GCA_031413355.1. GTDB lineage: Bacteria > Gemmatimonadota > Gemmatimonadetes > Gemmatimonadales > GWC2-71-9 > JADJOM01. The sequence continues at coordinate 147 of JANOFA010001091.1, forward strand.
TTTTTTGAACACGGCACGCCCAGGAAACGTTCGTAGTGGCCAAGGTCCAGATCGGTCTCGGCGCCATCATCGGTGACGAAGACCTCGCCGTGCTGAAACGGCGACATCGTTCCCGGATCGACATTGATGTAGGGGTCGAACTTCTGCATCGTCACGCTCAGCCCCCGTTCCACCAGGAGCCGGCCGAGCGAGGCGGCGGCGATGCCCTTCCCGAGGGAGGAAACCACTCCGCCAGTGACGAAGATGTACTTGGTGGCGTTGGTGCCGTTGGTCATCGCTCAACTCTCCTGTCTGAACCAGTGCGCCTCAGCCCGACGCAGGTCTTCCGGGGTATCCACACCAGGTTGTGCGGGCGCATCGAGCCGCGCCACGCCGATCGTCATGCCGTGATGCAGTGCCCGGAGCTGTTCCAGCTTCTCCGCCGTCTCGGCGGGGGCGGCGGTCAGCCCACCCCAGCGCGCCAGCGCTTCGCGGCGAAAGGCGTAGACGCCAAGGTGCTGCCAGTAGAGCGCGGGGATCACCGGCGAGGTCTCGCGCCGGAATGGGATGGGAGCGCGGGAGAAATACAGCGCACGGCCCCGCTCATCCATGACCACCTTGACCCTCGACGGATCGTCCACGTCAGCGGCGTCGAGTGGTGCCGCGGCCGTGCCGATGTCCTCGCCGGAGCGCACTCGTTCGATCGCACCGGCCAGCGCGGCCCGGGGAAGGAACGGTTCATCACTCTGGATATTCACGATCACATCGTGGTTGCGGAACTCCTCGAGCCGTTCCACTTCGGCCACCCGGTCGGTGCCGCTCTCGTGCGCTTCACTGGTCAGCACCGCCCGCACGCCGGAGAGCTCCGCGATGCGCGCGATCATGGTCGAATCCGTGGCCACGATGAGCGTATCCACCAACCCGAGGGCGCGGACCCGCTGTATCACGCGGGTCACCAGTGGTTCTCCAGCCAGGAGCTGCAGCGGTTTGTTGAGCAGGCGGGTCGAGCCGAGTCGGGCCGGTATGACACCGAGGACAGGCATTTCTGAACGTAATAACGGCGGGGGGTCCTGTCAAAAGTCGTGCCGAGCGGAAATGCGGGTTAGCCGGTAGGGGCTATCGGAATGATCGTCAAGGGGTTAGGCCACTGCCGCCGGACCATGGACAGTGGCGGCAGCCGCCAGCCGGAGGAAGTTGCCGATCAACTGCTTCCCGGCCATGGTAGCCACTGACTCGGGGTGAAACTGGACCCCGAAGATGGGGTGCCGCCGGTGCCTCAGGGCCATGATCTCCTGACCGCGGGGGCGGTCGATTGACCAGCCGGTCAGCTCGAGTTCCGCCGGAAAATCCTCGGGCGCGACAACCAGGGAGTGGTAGCGCATGACGGTGAGGGGATTGGGCAGCCCCTCAAACAGCTCCACCCCGAGGTGACCAACCTCGGTTGTCTTGCCGTGCATGAGGCGGCCGGCACGCACCACCCGCCCGCCAAATGCCTCACCGATGGCCTGATGACCAAGGCAGACTCCGAGGAGCGGGATGCGCCCGGCAACCGCACGGATGAGGGGGATGGAGATGCCGGCATCGCGGGGCTCGCCCGGTCCGGGAGAGATGATGATGGCCTGCGGCGCGAGGGCGAGCACCGCCTCAACGGTCAGGGCATCGTTGCGATGGACGACAGGCTCGGCCCCGAGCTCGCCGGCAAACTGAACCAGGTTGTAGGTGAAGCTGTCGTAGTTGTCGAGGACGAGGAGCATGGCCGGCAAGGTATCCGCCGCCGGATACCGTCGCCAGCCGGCAGGGTCAGGGTGAGGCCGTGGCGGGTGGTTGTGGCGGGGCGACCCTGGTCGAAGTATTCGACGACTGTTCGATTTCGACCTGGACCCGCTGCAGCTCCTTCGCCACGGCTCGGCGGATCGAGTCTCCCAGTTGGACACCAGTACGGGCAATCGAATCAACCTCGGCGGGGGAGAGTCCACGCATCGTGCCCAGGGCATCGCGCCGGCCCTCATCGCGCTTCATGCGGTCGGTCATCGCCCGCATGACGCTGCGCACCGAGTCCGCCCGGCGCTCGAGGGTACGGCGCGCCTGTGCGCCGACATCGGTGGAGCTATCGTCGAGGGTGGCGGCGAGGTCCTTGAGGTCGCTGATGGAATCCGACTGTGCCTCGATCCGTTCATCGAGCGCCTGGTAGATGGAATCGGTGCGCGCGACAAGCGCTTCCCGCAGGGTATCGCGCGGGCCTTCGACGTGGAACCCGTCGCGGTTCAGCCGGAAGGCGGTCTGCCGCAGTTCTTCGGTTGCCTTGAACGGCAGCAGCAGCTGGAAGGTGTCGGGGTAGTCCTCCAGCGCCACGATGCCAAAGGCGCTCAACCCCTCCGGTACGGCGCCGAGGGCCTGACACCGGAAGGTTGTCTTGTCATTGAGATTGTCGAGGTTGTCGATGGCGAGCTGGCAGTTCCGGATCCGGTCCGGCCCGACCGAATCGGCGAGCTTGACCAGGACCCGGACCCCGGAGACATGGTGCGGATCGGAGCGGAGAATCTGGACCTGCCGGAGGCTGCCGAGCCGGCTGCTATCCAGTCGGAAGGGGATGAGGCCGATGAGAGGGAGAGGAATCGGGTCGGAGCTGTTGATGGTATGGGTTACCTTGCTGCGGACGGTCCGAATCACGGCGACGATGAGCATGCCCACGGCAAAGATGCCGAGAGCCTTGAAGGCGATCTGGAGCCAGTATCCGCGCATATGACGTACTCCGGGACCACGTTGCATTCTCCCGCCGGCCGGCGAGAGCGTTCCACTGAGAGACGTTCGTCAGCGGGCGCAGGTTTCAGCGGGTTTTCTCGCCAGGAGCACCGATGATCGAGGTCGAAGGCCTGAGCAAGGTGTACGGGACGGTGTTGGCGGTGCAAGACCTCTCGTTCGGGGTCGCGCCGGGCGAGATCCTCGGGCTGGTCGGTCCCAACGGCGCCGGGAAGACCACCACGCTCCGGAGTCTCGCCGGAATCATCAGGCCGACGAGCGGAACCATTTGCATTGGCGGGCATCGGCTCGATCAGGACCCGATCGCGGCAAAGGCGATGCTCGCCTTCGTCCCGGACGAGCCGCAGCTGTTCGACTACCTCACCGTCGCGGAGCACCTCGCCTTTACGCTGCGGCTCTACCGTCAGCCGGATGCGCTGTCCCGGATCGCGCCACTGCTGGAGGAGCTGGAATTGTCGGGCAAGCATGGGGCGCTGGCGAGTGAGCTCTCTCGCGGGATGAAGCAGAAGCTGGCCATCGCCTGCGGACTGATCCACGATCCCACGGTCCTCATGCTTGACGAGCCGCTGACGGGTCTGGACCCGGTGGGGATCCGGCGGATGAAACGGACGATCGCCGCCCGGGCCCAGGCCGGCACTGCGGTGGTGCTGAGCTCGCACCTGCTGCAGCTGGTCGAGGAATTGTGTACCCGGGTCCTGATCATTCAGGGCGGAAGATCAGTCGCCCTCGGGACGATGGCGGAAATTACCGGCGGCCGGCCGGAGCTCACCGGCCGGGGCCTGGAAGAGATCTTTCTCTCCCTCACCGGCCACGGCGAGGAACCGCCAGCATGACCGAGGCGGTGGTCTACCTTCAGGTCAGATCCCTCGTCAATCGAAGTCGGCAGCTCCGGCACCGGCTGAAGAGCCCCCGGTATGGCATCGCCCTGCTGCTGGGGGCCGGCTACCTCACACTGGTCTTCTTCGGTCAGCCCCGGGCCAACTCCGGTGCCCTGCCGCCGCGAGTGATCGAGTGGATCGGCACGCTCGGGCTTGCCCTGTTCACCCTCAAGTGGTGGGTGTTCGGCGCCGATCGCACCGCGCTTGCGTTCACCCCGGCAGAGATCCAGTTCCTCTTTCCCGCGCCGGTGAGCCGCCGCGCGTTGCTGGGCTACAAGCTGGCGCGGGCCCAGGTTCGGGTGCTGCTCAGCGTCCTGATCTGGACCGTGCTGCTGCATCGACAGGGGCCGCATTCGCTGGCAGGCCCGCTGTACGCCGCGGGACTCTGGGGGCTTCTCACGACGGTGTTCCTCCACCGGCTGGGTGTGGCCCTGGCGCGGGATGCGGTGGTCGAACGCGGCTGGCGCGCCTGGCGCCGGGCACTGCCAGTGGTGCTCGCGGTCAGCGCGTGCGTGGTCATCGCTGTGCGTCGGGCCGCAGTGGCACCCGACGCCGACCTTGCGGTACGGGTGCGCCTGATCGCCGAAACCGCCCCGCTCGACTGGCTGCTGTGGCCGTTCCGCCTGGTGATGCTCCCGCTGTCGGCGACGAACACCCAGGAATGGGCTCCGCGCTTTGCGGCCGTCCTCGGCCTGCTGCTGCTGCACCTGCTGTGGATCGTGCGGGCCGACACGGCGTTCGAGGATGCGGCGCTCGAGGCAACCGCCCGGCGGGCCGCCCAGCGGGAACGGTGGCGTTCCCATGGTGATACGGGATTTCCCACTCAGGCGGAGGCACGGACATGGCGACCGCTCGCCCCGTCGGGACATCCCGGAAGCGCCATTCTGTGGAAGAATCTCACCCGGCTGATCCGTACCGTCCGACCCGCCTTTGCGCTGATCATGATCGGCATGATGGCCCTCGGGCTGGTCTTCGGAATCGTCAGCGATGACCAGGGCGAGATTGCGCTGGCGCTGGTCGCCGGGCTGTCGCTCAGCTGGGCGGGGATGCTCTCGGTGATGGGCCCGCAGTGGATCCGGAACGACCTCCGGGGCGAACTTGAGCATCTGGCGCTGCTGCGAACCTGGCCGGTCTCCGGCCTGGTGGTGATGACCTGGGAGGTCGCCAGCTCGGCGCTCGTGCTGACTGGGGTCCAGGCGATGCTGTGCATCGGGGGGGTGACCGCCCTGGTCCTGAGCGGTGAACTGCCGATCGGCTCGGCCCAGTTCGCCGTCCTGACCGTGCCAGCCCTGCTGCTCCTGCTGGCGGTCAATGTGATTGCCCTGTCAATTCAGAACGGCGGTGCCCTGCTCTACCCCTCCTGGGTGCGTGCGGAGTTGCGTCCCGGCGGCATCGAGATGATGGGCCAGCAATTCCTGACTGCCGGCGCGTCGCTCCTGCTGCTCATGGTCGCGCTGCTGGGGCCGGGATTGCTCGGAGGAGGCATCGGGTATCTGCTGTGGCCGCACCTCGGTCTCTGGTCGCTCGGGCCGGCTGCGTTGCTCGGGACGGCGGGCCTGGGGCTCGAGGCCTTCCTGATCCTGGATTGGCTGGGCACCCGGTTCGAGCAGTTTGATCCGACGGCGGTGAGCTAGCGTTCAGCATCCGGCGTTCAGCGGGCCTGACGAATGTCGCCGCCTCCCCTCCAGTCACAGGCCCCTGCGGCCGATACCGGAGCCAATGCCCGGTGCCACTGGTGCCCGCCTCGCGCGCGGCTTCCTCTATTACCTCCTCGCCGTCGTCGGACTGGTGACGCTGGCTCCGTTCGCCTTTCATGTGCCCCAGCTTCCGTCGCTGCTCTGGCAGGTTTCGAAAGCGGACTTCACTGCCAACATCCTCATGTTTGTTCCGCTCGGGTTCCTTTATCGGCTGACCGCTCCGGTAGGTCGCGATCGGGTCGGGCTCGGCGTGCTCGGACTGGGACTCGGCTTCAGCGGGTTGATCGAGGCGACGCAGCTCTTTCTGCCGACCCGCTTCAGCGCCCCCGCCGATGTGCTGGCGAATGGGATGGGGGCCTGGCTGGGCGCGCTCGCGCTCGACGGTGTGGCACGGCACTTCGCTGAGACGCGCCGGACCTTCGCCAGGCTGACCCTGACGCTGACGCTGGAGCTGCCGCTGATGGGGCTGCTCTATCTGCTGATTCCGCTGCTCTGGCTGCACGGTCTGGCCCACGGCACCCGCCCTCTCGCGGCCTTCATGGTGCTGCCGCTCGGCCTGCTGGGCGGCGTGATTCTCGCCGCGCTGCACCGCTATCGTTTCGGGCCCGCCGGCAACGCGCGGCCGCTGCAGGTCAGCGCCGCCGCGGGGGCGTGGTATGCGATGGGAGTGTTGCCGGGGTCGTTGGCGCACCCCTGGCCCGCCATCGGCACCACGCTCATCGTCGGCTGCTGGACGCTGCTGCTGGCGTGTGCCCCGGTGTTCAACGTGGAGCGGAGATTCGAAGGCGAAACGCTGCTTCGCGTCGCGCCGCTTTTTGTGATGTTCCTCGGCCTGCTTCTCCTCGATCCCGTCATGGGATCGGGCAATTCAGGGGTGCGGTCCAGCGCGGCGACCGATGTGATCCTGCGCGCGCTCGAGCACCTCGCGGCGTTCACGGTGCTGGGGTACATCGTGGCCGAGTCGCGCGGACGGCACGAAGCGCCGTTCGGGAGGGCCGCGGTGGAGGTCGGCGTGGTGGCGTGTGCTGTCGCAGGGCTCATGGAGCTGGCGGCGGGATCCGGGGCGAGTCTGCCACGCGCGGTCGCGGCCATCGCCGCGGCGGTCTACGGCGGGTGGATCTATCACTTGCAGCGGGAGCATGTGCGGGGGCTGTTGCGGGGAGGAGGGTCGGTGAAGCCGTCAGCCGTGAGCCGTCAGCCGTCAGAAGAAGGGCCGGCACTGCTGACGGCTGATGGCTAAAGGCTGAAAGCTGACGGCTACCTCCCGCCGGGAGATCGGGTCAGCCCCGCGGGTGGAACTGGCGGTGGACCGACCGGAGGTATTCCCGGTCGACATGGGTGTAGATCTGGGTGGTCGAGAGATCGGCATGACCGAGCATCTCCTGCACCGCGCGGAGGTCGGCCCCGCCTTCCAGCAGGTGGGTGGCAAAGCTGTGACGGAGCGTGTGGGTGGTGACCCGCTTGCGAATGCCGGCTTCACGTGCCCGGCGCTTGACGATGCCCCATGCGCCCACCCGTGACAGCGGCTGGCCCCGCGCATTCAGCAGGACCCGGTCGCCGCTCTTGCCCTTGTCCAGCGTTGGGCGCACCTGACGCAGGTAGATCGACAACGGGCCGAGCACCTGCCGGCCGATCGGCACCAGGCGCTCCTTGTTGCCCTTCCCCACGACTCGAACCAGCCCGTCGGAGAGCAGCAGCTGGCTAACGGTCAGACCGCACAGCTCGGAGGCTCGCAACCCCGCCCCGTAGCCCAGCTCCAGCAGTGCGCGGTCGCGCCAGGCCAGCGGTTCATCGGCCCGGGGCGCCGCGAGCAGCGATTCCACCTCGGGCACCGACAGCACGTCAGGCAGCTTGCGGCCGCGTCGCGGCATCTCCAGCCGATCGCTCGGATCGTGCTCCACCGTGCCTTCTCCGAGCAGGAAGCCGTAATAGGTCCGGATGGCCGACACCTGCCGGCGGATGGTCGCGGCGGACAGGCCGAGGTCCTTGAGCGCGAAGACAAATTCCCGGAGCAGCTTGCGGGACACCGCGGCGGGCGCCGCCGCCCCATGGGCATCGGCCCACGCCACGAAGCGGCGCAGGTCGCGCAGGTAGCTCTCGATCGTATTCGCGGCGTGGCCCGCCTCCAGCGCGAGAAAATCCCGGAACAGCTCGAGTAGGTAGGCCCGCTCCGCCGCTCCCGCCCGGCTCATTCCGCCGCGCGCCGCCGCGCTTCTGCCAAATCATCGGGTGCCAGGCCGAGGAGTTGGCCCGCCCGGCGCATGAGTTGCTCTTCGTGCCGGCTGACGGTGCCATCGCTCTGGGCCAGCTGGTAGAGGTGGGTCGCGAGCACCAGGCGGCGTTCCCGGTCGTATTGCCGGGTCACCAGCGCGGCCGTTTCGTGGGTGGAATCCAAACCCGATTCGGCGACCTCATGTGATGTCGGCTCAAGCTCCATTCCCCATGCGGTGCGGAAGTGGGCCGCGAGCGCGGCGCGATCCTCTGCGGAAATGGCATCGGCGTTTCGGGTGAGCTCGAACAGCAGCGTGGCCGCGCCCTGGCGGGCGGTATCCTCGCCCGTCACCGGGGCGACCGGTCGGGTGTCGCCCAGGGCACGGTGAATGGCGCGAATCAACCGGTCGCGGGGCGGCGGACGCTGCTTCCGGCGACGGAGGATCACGACTGCGATCAGGGCGAGCGCGATACCGGCCACGATCGCCAACGTGCTATTGAGATTGTGGATGAAACGGTTGATCGCCTCCCACTCCCTTCCCAGCCGCGCGCCAGCCCACGCGAGGAAGGCGTACCAGATTCCCGCGGCGACGGTGATCGGCAGCATCGCGCGCCACACCGGGATGTTGATGAGCCCGGTGAAGGGCGCGACGAAGGAGCGGAATCCCGGGAGCAACCGGGCCAGGAAAATCCCACCGGTCCCGTAGCGGAGGTACTCCCGCTCCATGCCGAGGATCGCGTCGGGCGGAAGCAGGCTGCGGCCCAGCCTTCCGGCGAGGAAGTTCCGCCCGTAGCGCCGCGCGAGGTAATAGACCACCAGCGAGCCGGCTACATTGGCCAGCCAGCCGACGAGGAAGACGCCGACGGGGGAGATCGTGGAATGCTGCGAGAGAAACCCGCCCAGCGCGACGGCGAGGTCAGAGGGGATGGGCGGAACCGCATTCTCGAAAAACGTCGTGGCGCCGATGATCAGGTAGAGCGTGGCCGCCGGGAGCTGGGTCAGCCAGGTTACGAAACCTTCCATCAGGCCGCACCGATCGTGGCAACGGCGATCACGGCGATTCCCTCACCGCGACCGATCCACCCCATCCCCTCGTTGGTCTTCGCCTTCAGCCCGATCGCGCTGGCAGGAATCCCGCTCGCCCGGCTGAGCGCCTCGGCCATCGCGGCGAAATACCCGCCCAGTTTGGGTCGCTCGGCGATCACGGTGATGTCCGCCTGCTGCGGCACGAAGCCCCGCTCCCGGATCGCGGTGCAGGCGAGTGCGAGGAGCGCGAGACTGTCGGCATCCTTCCAGCGACTGTCGCTGTCGGGAAAGAGCGTGCCGATGTCGCCGGCGGCAGCTGCGCCGAGCAGGGCATCGGTCAGGGCATGGGCGACGGCATCGGCATCGGAGTGGCCCTGCAGGCCCAGCGCGAAGGGAATGCGGATCCCGCCGAGGATGAGGGGGCGTCCAGCGACGAGACGGTGGGAGTCGTACCCGATTCCGGTACGGGTCACGCCGCCGCCGTGGCGAGGTCGGGGAGGATGGAGTAGTCCTGCCGCCGCCGGCGCGGGGTGAATCCCGCGTCCCGGATCTGCCGCTCGATCTCGGCGATCGTGGCGCGATGCGTCGTGCCCGCCGCCGACACCACATTCTCCTCCATCATGAGGCTGCCGTAGTCGTTGGCTCCGAAACGGAGGGCCACCTGCCCCACCTTGTGGCCCATCGTGACCCAGGACGACTGCAGGCTGGGCACGTTATCCAGCACAACGCGGGCGATCGCTAGAGTACGGAGATAGGTGACGGCATCGGTCTTGGGGCTGTCGGACATCTCCGGCGTTCCTTCCGGCTGCAGCGGCCAGCAGATGAAGGCCGTGAATCCGCCGGTGCGTCGCTGCACCTCGCGGACCCGGAAGAGATGCTCGATCCGGTCGGCCGGGGTCTCGCCCAGCCCGTACATCATCGACACCGAGGTCTTCATCCCCTGGCGGTGCGCCTCCTCCTGGACGCCGAGCCATTCGTCCGTCTGGGCCTTCTTGGGGGCGACCCGCTGCCGGATCCGGTCCACCAGGATCTCGCCGCCGCCGCCGGGGATGCTGTCGAGTCCGGCGTCGTGCAGTTGACGTATCACCTCAGCTACCGGGAGACGGAAACGCTCGGAGAAGAACACCACCTCCGAGGGGGAGAAGCCGTGGATATGGACCGGGTGGTTGCGCTTGATGTACCGCATGAGGTCGAGGTACCACTCGAAGGGGATGTACGGATTGTGTCCCCCCTGAAACAGGATCTGGATCCCGCCGATCGCCTTGCACTCGTCGATCTTCCTGCCGATCTGCTCAAACGACAGGACATAGCCTTCGGTGTGCTTGGGCCGGCGGTAGAAGGCGCAGAAGCCGCAATCGGCCACGCAGACGTTGGTGTAGTTGATGTTGCGATCGATGATGTAGGTCACCACCGGATCGGGGTGGTGGCGCCAGCGCAGGACGTCGGCGAGCTCGCCCAGCTCGAGGAGGGGGGCGTTCTCGTAGAGGTCGAGGGCGGAGCGGAATTCACTTGAGGTGCGGTCGGTGGAGTCCATGGGTATTGCCGTTAAGCGTTTAGCGCTAAGCGATCAGCGATCAGCAATCAGCGAACCACCTTCAGCGTTGAGCGTTCCGCCGACCGCTGACTGCTGACGGCTGACGGCTGACGGCTGACGGCTGAGGTTCAGGCTGCCGTGATAAAACTCAAGCTCCCATCCGGCACCAGCCCATCCTGCGCCAGTCGCCGGAAGAAATCGGTCAGTCCCGCCAGGTGCCGATAGGAAAAACGGTAATCCAGGTCGCCCAGATAGGCGCGGCAGCTGTCGCGCGGAACGCCGGTGGTTGCCCAGGCCTGATCGGCCAGCAGGTCGAGATGCTCCAGCCCCCAGGCGCGCGAAGCGAGGAGCTGGGCATGTACCGCACGGACCCGCTCCTGATCGGCATTTCGCCGGGCGGCCCAGACGGCAAAGACAAAGGGGAGCCCGGCCCACTCCTGCCAGGCGGCGCCGAGATCCAGTTCGACCGGATACTGCCCCCGGGCGGCGAGGACCAGTGCCGCATCGCCAATCACCAGCACCGCGTCATGGGGAAAGCCCGCCAGCGCATCCAGATCGGACGGCTCGGCGCGGACGGTGGCGTACTTCGGCGTGACGTTAAAGCGATGCTTGAGGAGGAGCTCAAGTAACAGGACAGAGGTCCTCGATGAGGCGGTCCGCAGGACGGTGGCACCGTGCAGCTCGGCGATGGGGCGGCGAGAGAAGAGCTTCACGCTGTGTACCGGACCGTCGCAGCTGATGGCGAGGTCGGGCAGCAGATGATACTGGGCGGCATCGCGGGCATACTCAACCGCCGAGATCACGCTGAGATCGAGCTCGCCGGCGGCGAGCAGGTCGTTGAGTTCGGAGGCGGTGCCGCTCACCAGGGTCGCGGGGACGGTGACGAGGCCCCGGTCGATGGCGCCGTAGACCGGGTAGCAGTTGATCCAGGGAATCCGGCCGAGCCTCATGCGGCGTGCACCACGGGGGCACCGGCGTTGCCGCCAAAGGCGAGCTCCGTCTCCAGCCCGTCGAACTCCTCCCGCACCGTCTGGTACAGGCTGTCGCGTTCGACCGGTCGCTTCCCTGCCCCGCGAATCAGGCCCACCAGTCCGAGATACGGCAGGTGCATCGCGGTGCTCGCCCCGGCCTGGTGGTAGATCCGCTCGTAAACCACGGTGCCTTCGACGTCATCGCAGCCGAAGTTCAGCGCGATCTGGGAGAGGAAGGGCGTCACCATTGGCCAGTGGGTCTTCACGTGGGGGATGTTGTCGAGGAAGAGACGGCCGACGGCGATGTTCTTGAGGTCCTCGTAGGCGGTCGTCGCCGTGCCGACCCGGCCGAGCTCCTCGCCCAGTTCGTTGTGGTCGGGGTGGTAGGCCAGCGGAATGTAGGTGAGGAAACCGCCGGTCTCGTCCTGCAGCGACCGCAGCATCGTCAGGTGCTCGATCCGGTCGGCGGCGGTCTCGACGTGACCGTAGAGCATGGTGCAGTTGGTCGGGATGCCCAGCAGGTGAGCTTCGCGGTGCACCGCAATCCATTCATCACCGGTGAGCTTCCGTTCCGCGATCGTCGCCCGCACCGCGGTCGAGAAGACTTCGGCGCCGCCGCCGGGGAGGCTGGTGAGTCCAGCGTCCTTCATGCGGACCAGGACCTCGCGCACGCTGAGCTTCTCGATCCGGGCAAGGTGGGCGATCTCGACCGCGGTGAGCGCCTTGATATGGATATGGGGGAAGCGAGCCTTCAGCTCGCGGATCATGTCGGTGTAGTAGGAAAGGGCGAGCTTGGGGTGCAGGCCGCCGACGATGTGGAATTCGCGAGTGGGCCCATGGCGGGCCTGCTCGGCTTCCTCGTACACCTCTTCCAGCGAGCGGGTGTAGGCGCCGTCCTCTTTTGGCATCCGGGCGAACGAGCAGAAGGTGCAGGTGTTGCGCAGGATGCAGACGTTGGTCGGATTGATGTGCTGATTGGCGGAGAAGAAGACGCGATCGCCGTTGGCTCGGCTGTTGGCGAAATCCGCGATCCGGCCCAGCCCCAGCAGATCGGTGGAGGCGTAGAGGGCGTGTGCGTCGGCCGCCTCGAGTCGGATCGAGGCCAGCACCTTGTCCGCGACGGGCCAGAGGGCGGGGTCGCGGAGTCGGGCGGGATCGAGGGAGGCGGTCATCCTATGTCCTTGAAGGCAAGACACTTACTGCGATGATCCAATGTACCCCGATGGCCGGTTTCCGTGCCAGTGGCGGTGGCGAAAGGGGGAGGTCCGGCCTCCACGCCAGACCGGTGCGAGGGGCGACCATGGAGGCATCGAGGGTGCGGAGTGATTGGGTGGGGATTGAATGCACGCGCGACGGAGCGATTCTCAAGCTCCCGGCCTGAAGGCCTGGCGGCCTCCCTCGACTGACCCCACCCTGCCCGCCCAACATCAGTTCAAGCGATGGGACTGTGATGGCCGCGCTCTGCGCGGGCGTCTCATCCCCCGGTATTGTGCGACGGCCCATGGCGTCTCGACTGTCCCTGCACTGCCGGGGGGCTTCGCGGGTGTGACGCTCTCGGGATGCACCATCGGTCCCCTTGAGATATCAACCGTGAAGTGCAACGCCCAGGGGACATAGCATTCCTCCGGAGTGGGACAGCGGAGCCACTTGCGCGGCGGCTGGCTTGCTTTGCACGGGCAATTGGTCCAGCTTGGCCTGGGGTTTCCCGTCCTCTGCCGAGTCACGCAAGCAACGCGCGCGAGTTAGCCAGCCCTCATGACGCTTGCACGATTGCTGCTGCTTGCGATTGTCTCGGGCGGCTCCCTCTTCGGGGCGCTCGGGGTACTGCTTTCCTCGGATCCCGCTGGTCCCCCGACGCGCGCGCGTGTTGGCGTCGCAGCTGCGCTCCTGGCCACCGGGCTTGGTACCGCCATGGTCGGCACGCACCTGCTTGCGCTCGAATTGGACTCCGGCCTCCTCGCTTCGTTCGGGCTCTTCCTCGTCTTCCTGGGGCTCGCGCGGATCGCTCGCCCGGGTGCCGCCACCTTTCCATCCGCGGCGCCGATGACGTGGCGGGGTCACGTGGCTCTCGTCTGTATCGGATCCGGGCTGGTGTTTGTCGCGTCACGGCGGACCAGCGGTATCATCCAGGCCATGGATGCGTGTCGCACACGCTATGTGACGGCCCTTCGATCATCCGACACGGTTGCCGTGGACCGGTTGATTCCCACAGGCTCACCGCACCCTGTCAGCAGGTACGGTACCGTCTCCGATTGCGGCGACTACCGGGCTCGTCAGTATAGGCCCTAGCATGGCTGACCCACTCGCCCCTTCACCAGCCGTGGCGCGGCCACGGCCTGGCTCCGGGCAAGCAGTGGGGCCGGTGTGTCGGACCGTTCCCTGTTCCCTGCTTCGCCTCGAAGGTGATGCGCGGGCGCCACTCCGTTGCCAGGCCATATGCTTCGCCTTCTTGTGGTGTTCCTCGGTGCCGGCATGATCGCTGCCGCCTTCGCTCTCGTGCGAACGACACTGTTCCGTTTCTTGCGGCGGGCTGCGCCTGCGACATCCCGGCTGATCGCGAGCCCGACGCCCGCCTGGGTAGTCACGCATGTTCCGCTCACCCGGCGTCTGAGTGAGCCACAATTGGCCCGGCTGATCGCCAAGGCGGCGGAGCTGCTGGCCACTCGTGCCTGGGTCGGGTGCGGAGGGCTGGTGCTCACCGATGAGATCCGGCAGACCATTGCCTTGCAGGCGGCACTGCTCGTCCTCGAACACCCCGGCGAGCCATACCCGACCCTGCGCGAGGTCCTGGTCTATCCGGCGACCTTCCGGCCGCGACGCTTCAGCTGGACACCATCGGCCGACGCCGATGACCGGTCGGCGACGCTGGGCGAATCGTGGCAGCACGGAATCGTGGTGCTGGCGTGGGATGCCGCCTATGAGGGCACCGTCAACCCGTTCGATGGGCAAAATGTGGTGCTTCATGAGTTCAGCCATCAGCTGGACCCACTCGACGGTACGATGGATGGTGAGTCTCGTTTGCCCTCCCACATCGCATACGGCACCTGGACTGCCGCCTTGACCGGCGCATTTCAGCGTCTCAACCGGGATCTCGACGTCGGCCGGCCCACAGTGCTGGATGAGTATGCCGCTACCGACCCCGCCGAGTTTTTCGCCGTCGCGACGGAGACGTTTTTTGAGAAGCCCCGCCGGTTGCAGCGCGAGCATCCCACCTTGTATGCCCAGTTGAGCGCCTTCTATTCACAAGACCCAGCAGCAGCGGTACCACCACATGAGCCGGCCTAGCCAGCAGATGCCCCCGACGCATCCGCATCCGCATCGCCTCACCTCCGTGGTTCTTCTGCGCGGGGTCAACGTCGGCGGTCACAGGACCTTCCGGCCTACCATGCTTGCCGAACAACTGAAGCACCTCGGTGCCGTCAACATCGGTGCGGCAGGCACTTTCGTGATTCGGCGGCCCGTCACCCGGGCGCAACTCCACGCCGACGTGGCGGGCAGGCTTCCCTTTGATGCCGAGATCATGATCTGCCAGGGCCGCGAGATTGTCCGGCTGATGTCTCAGGAGGTTTTCGCGGACCAGCCCGCGCGACCCGACATCGTCCGTTTCGTGAGTGTTCTCTCCAAACTTCCCCACACGGTGCCCTCGACCCCCATGC
>JANOFA010001092.1:0-1240 GCA_031413355.1 Gemmatimonadota bacterium
CGGCATCCACCAGCGCCGCTGACGCCGTGGGGTCCTCGATCTGACCCAAGGCGTCCGCTGCAGCCTGTCGTACCCCCGGCTCCCGGTCGCGCAGCAGGGGCAGCAGCGGCTTCACCGCCGCGGGGTCCTCGATCTCGCCCAACGCACCCGCCGCCGCTCGGCGGATTCCGGGTTCGGGTCGCTCGAGCAGCCGAGCAATGACGGTCACTGCACGCGGGTCTTCGTATTCGCCCACGGCCCACGCCGCCATGCGCACCACCTCCGGATCGCGGTCGCCGAGCGCGCGCAACAGTGGCTGGTACCCCTCGGGATCCTCCATCATCCCCAGCCCCAGCGCAGCGGCCTCGCGCACCTTCCCTTCACTGGCGGCCAGGCCATCACGCAGCGCGCGCGCGGCATCAGGGAGCGCACTTTGCCCCAGGAGCCGGGCCGCCGCACGACGCACGCACGGTTCCGTGCGACCCAGCGCTCCACTCAGAAGTGGAACCGCTCGCCGGTCGGTCACTCCCGACTGAAAGGCGGCACGGTCGCGTGCGACATCGACCGGCTGATCTCGCAGTGCGTTGACCTCCCCGTGACCTCCCGACCAACCCCAGCCGTTGCCCAGGTTGTCCACCGCAAGTTCACAGACGGCAGGCGGGGTGGCGGCCAGCGCGGTCAGGAGTCCCGCGACCCGGGTGGAATCGAGACCAGGGCCATTTCTGCGACGGAACGAGGTGAAGTGAATTCGCGGCGCCCGCATGGGCGCCAGAGGAATCCGCATTCCGCTCATCGCCATCGGCACGGGGACTGGCGGCCTCGGAGGCGATGGGGCCGGTGGCGGGGCCTGCAACGCACTGCCGGCCACGGCCAATACCAGAAAGAGTGACATCGTGACTCAGTCCTCTCGCTGACCCAGCGCCTCAGCCGCGGCACGCCGGACGGTCGGATCGGTCGACTTGAGCGCACCGACCAGCGCTTCGAGCGCCGAGCGATCGCGAATCTGGGACAGCGCATTCACCGCCGACTCGCGCACATCCCTGTTCTCGTCGGCCAACAGGTCGCGTAGCGTCGGGACCCCCTTCGGATCCTCGATGCGGCCGAGCGTGTGGGCCACCTGCTGCCGGATCTCCGCGTTCCGGTCCTTTGCCATGCCAAGCACCGCCGGTGGCGCCTCCTTGAGCCCGAGCTCCCCGATGGCGCTCAGCGCCTCCTGCCGGATGTCCGTCGACGGGTCGCCCAGCAGCTTGAGAATCGCGCT
>JANOFA010001093.1:0-1364 GCA_031413355.1 Gemmatimonadota bacterium
GCGTGGCTATGTGGATATTGCGAAGATCCCGAATGGAGCGATCTTTGAGGGCACGAAGGGTGCAATTGTCGCTGACTTCACCAGTCGCATGATTTTGCCGGCGAATGACGATGGTGATTTCACTTATTACAAGCGCCGAACTCCGGATGACCGGTTGCCGCTGATTGGTGGCACCGGACAAGTGACTCAAGCTCAGGCGCGGCGGCCCAATACTGCGGGGCCAGCGCGACCGCTGCCGGCTGGTTTTAGCCGGATGCCGAGTGCCGAAGTGGGGCCGAATGGCTTCCCCGAGATCCAAATGTGGGATGGGAAGATTCCGGCGGCTTTGGGATTGCCGAACGCGAACATCGAAGCGATGCTGGCGGCTGAGCGTGAGGGTCGCGGCCCAGCGGCGCCCGATCAGTGCCCAGAAGCCGAAGGTGTAGCCGCTCAGCGCCGACGCCGTCGTCATCCCGCTCTCGCCGCTGACCGCGCTGGCGAAGATGCCTGACAGGTTGTTGCCGATGCCGATTGACACGAACCAGCCGCCCATCGCCAGGCCGCCCAGCCGTGATGGTGCCAGCTTGGTCACCATCGAGAGGCCGATCGGTGAGAGGCACAGCTCGCCGACTGACTGGATGAAGTAGACCGCGACCAGGGTCCAGAACGGAATCTTGCCGTCCACGCCGACCAGCGATGAGAGCGCGAACATGAGCAGCAGGAAGGCGAGGCCGTTGAACAGCAGGCCCAGCCCGAACTTGCGGGGGATGGAGGGATTGGCGTTCCACGCCGATGCCATCTTGACCCAGATCCAGGCCATCACCGGTGCCAGGGCGATGATCGCCACCGAGTTGACGCTCTGGAACCAGGCCGTCGGGAAGATGAAGCCACTGAGATCCCGGTTGACGATCTGATCGGCCAGGAAGGTGAATGAGCTGCCGGCCTGCTCGAAGAACATCCAGAACAGGATGTTGAAGACGAAGATGATCATCATCGCGATCACCCGATCCCGGGCCACCTTGCCCTCGCGGATGGCTTCCACCATCAGCAGGAAGACCAGCACGACGAAGAGCGCGGAGAGCACGTACTGCAGGATCGTCCCGCCGACGGCGAGCAGCAGATAGATGACCGGGATCACGAACAGTGTGCCGAGCGCCACGACCAGCGGGCGATGCCGGCCCATCGCCTCCGGCTCCGGGTCGCCGATTCCCTTGAGTTGCGCCCGGCCGAACCAGAACCAGACCAGGCTGATCAGCATCCCCACCCCGGCGGCGATGAAGACGTACCGGTAGGCCGGCGCGTCGGTGGTCCCGAAGATGGTGCTGGCGAGCCACCCGGTCAGCAGCGGCGCGACGAACGCACCGCTGTTGATACCCATGTAGAAG
>JANOFA010001094.1:0-1745 GCA_031413355.1 Gemmatimonadota bacterium
GGCTTCTATGAGCGCGGGACCGACCGCCTCCACAACTCGGCGCTCTGGGCCGCGCTCGGCGGCGACGACGCCGGGGTGCGGCATGTCCATCGCAAGGTCTTCCTGCCGACCTACGGCGTGTTCGATGAGGAGCGCTTCGTCGAGCCGGGCCGCAGCGTGCAGGCCTTCGACACCCGCTGGGGTCGTGCCGCGATGCTGGTGTGCGAGGATGCCTGGCACTCGCTCACCCCCATGCTCGCCGCGCTCGATGGTGCCCAGGTGCTGCTCGTGCCGAGTGCGACACCGGCCCGCGGTCTCGCGCCGCGCCAGGGCGCCTCGCGGCCCGGCAACCTCGATCGGTGGGACCGGCTGGCGCAGGGGATCGCGGAGGAGCATGGCCTCTTCGTGATTGTCGTCCACCTGGTCGGCTTCGAGGGGGGCAAGGGATTCGCCGGCGGATCGGTGGTCGCCGACCCGCGCGGCAAGCTGCTGCTGCAGGCCCCCATCTTCGAGCCGGCGCTGCTCCCCATCACCCTCGATCTCGACGAGATCACCCGCGCCCGCGCCGAGACACCGCTGCTGTCGGACTTGCAGACCAGGCTGCCCTATCTGCTTGAGAGCCTGGCCGATGGGCGGAATGGCTGGACGACGGAACGACGGGACGGCGGGGCGACGGCACGAAGGGACGACGGCGAAGTGCATTCGCCATCGCCTACCGCCCACCGCCTGAAAGCGGCGCTTTCCCTCGCGCCGGACTCCGCCGCCAGTCCGCTCGAAATCGACCCCGAACTCACCCGCCGCTGGCTGGTGGAGTTCATCCGCGACGAGATCATCCGCCGCAGGAAATTCGCCAATGTCGTGATCGGGCTCTCCGGCGGTGTCGACAGCGCGCTGGTCGCCTTTCTCGCCGCCGAGGCGCTGGGCCCGGAGCATGTCACCGCCATCCGGATGCCCTACCGGAGTTCGAGCCCCGAGAGTCTCGCCCACGCCGAACTGGTCACCCGGCAGCTCGGCATTCCATTCCGCACGGTGGACATCACCGCCGGCGTGGACGGGATCGTCGGCGCCATCGGGGGCGACAGCTCGCCGGCGCGGCGCGGCAACGTGATGTCCCGGATGCGGATGATCACGCTGTTCGACCTGTCGGCGGAACTCGGCGCGCTCCCGTTAGGCACCGGCAACAAGACCGAGCGGCTGTTCGGCTATTTCACCTGGCACGCCGACGACTCCCCGCCGGTCAACCCCATCGGTGATCTCTTCAAGACCCAGGTCTGGGCTCTCGCCCGCCACCTCGGCGTGCCCGATGTCATCGTCACCAAGCCGGCCAGCGCCGATCTCATCCGCGGGCAGACCGACGAGGCCGACTTCGGCATCTCCTATCCCCGCGCCGACATCATCCTCCACTGGCTGCTGCAGGGGTATCACGCCGAGCAGATCGCGCCGCTGGGCTATACGGCGGCGGAAGTCGCGCTGGTGCAGGGCCGGCTGGAATCGACCCACTGGAAGCGCCGGTTGCCCACCGTCGCCATGCTCAGCCAGACGGCGATCGGGGAGTATTATTTGAGGCCGGTCGATTACTGAGGGGGGGCGGTTGGGCGATTGGGGGATTGGGGGATTGGGCGGTTCAACCAGCCTGTCACCCATCGCCCAAGGATTCACTGAACAGGATCCCGGAACGGGGCGAGGCCGCAGGGATCCCGGAGGGCGCGTGCGTAGCTGGCCCTCACGACGCCACCGTCACCAACACAAAGCCGAGCGCCAGGAGG
>JANOFA010001095.1:0-3118 GCA_031413355.1 Gemmatimonadota bacterium
CCGGATTCCGTCTGGTCGAAGTGCCGGAGGAGGAGTTCGCGACGCTGGGTTCGAATGTGCTCACGCTCGCCCCGCGTCACTGCGTCATGCTGGAGGGGAATCCGGTCACCCAGGCCAGGCTCGTGGCCGCCGGCTGCCGGGTGGAGACCTATCGCGGGCGGGAGATTTCGCTCAAGGCGGAGGGCGGACCGACTTGCCTGACACGACCGGTGTTGCGCGGCGGGTAATCCCCGACCGGACCACGGCGGTCAGCGCGGCGCTACCGCCTGTCGCACCAGAATCAGGTCCGCCACGTTGTCGCGGGTGAGCAGTCCCACCAGCTTGCGGCCAGCATCTACGACCGGCAGGGCAGGGAGGCCGGAATCCCGCAGCTGGACCAGCGCCGACTCAAAGTCGAGTCCGAGCGGCAGCAGCGGGACATTGGGTGTCATTGCCTCGCGCACAACCGACTCCGGACCGCGCGCTGTCAGACCGTGAATCAGGCCGTCCCGCGTCAGCAGCCCTGCCACCGCGCCACTCGCATCGATCACCGGAAATTCCCCCTGCTCCCCCTCCAGCAGCAGGTCCACCGCCTGGCGCAGTGTCGCCCAGAGCGGGACGGTCGTGTACCGGGTGATCATCATCTGGTCGATCAGGATGCCACGGCCGGCGGCGCGGGTCGCCACCTGGGAGACTTCAGCGCCGGCTCCGAAAAAGACGAACAGGGCGATGAGCGTCATGCCCAGGTTCTGGTCGATCAGCCCGTAGACCCCCAGGAGCATGGCAAGGCCCTGGCCAATGCGGCCGGCGATCCGGGTGGCCTTGATGTGGCTCATGCGCATCGTGAGCAGCGCCCGGAGGACCCGGCCACCGTCAAGGGGAAAGGCCGGCACGAGGTTGAACACCAGCAGAATGAGGTTGATCCGGGCGAGGTCGAGGATGAAGTTCGCCGGGTCGGACTCGGAGGGCTGGAGCACCAGCGGGTCACCGCGCCACGCCACCCACCCCCCGAGCAGCAGGGCAATGGCCAGGGTCACCGCCGGTCCCGCCAGGGCGATCAGCAGCTCCTGCCGCGGTTCCTCCGGCATCCGCTCCAGCCGGGCCACGCCGCCGATCGGCAGCAGGATCACATCCGGTGTCCGGATGCCGAACCGCCGGGCCATGAGGATGTGCCCGAACTCGTGCAGCAGGATGCAGAAGAACAGGGCGAGGATGAACCCGGTGGTGATCAGCGCTTCCACCGGACCGCTTCCCCGCTGGGTGAAGAACCAGAGGCCGGCGAGAAACAGCAGGAAGGTCAGGTGGACCTTGACCTCTGTTCCCAGAATGCGGATGAGACGGAATGACCATGACATGGATGGAGTATAACAAAACACCCCTCGCTCACGCGTAGGGGTATCTGACCGAGGCATCACCCAGATCGGCGCTGGGGCCCGTAAGGGCTATGTAACTGCTCTGACCGGAAGTATCGTCAGGAGGGCCGGAAAACTCAAGGGGTGAGTTTGGGGGCGGCATCCGCTGTCGGCCGCCGCCGCCCTCCGCTCCCGCCTCCCCACTCCGAGCCACTTGGGTACGGGCCGACCGCCGGTCGGCCCCTCTGCTCGGGGCCGGGCACTTTCACCCCACCCCCCCCACCACTAGAATTGCCTCCTCACCGTATTCCCGGAGGCCGCGATCGCTGCCAACCCCTGGTCCGCCAAGGACGCTGAAAAGCTCTACAACATGCCGGGCTGGGGGCTCGGCTTCTTTCGCGTCAGCCCGGAGGGCCGGGCCATGGTCCATCCGGACGCCAATCCCAAGCGCGGACTTGATCTCTACCAGCTCGCCCTCGATCTGAACGCCCAGGGAGTGGGACTTCCGCTGCTGCTCCGCTTCTCCGACATCCTCCGTACCCGCATCCAGACGCTGGCCACCCAGTTCCAGAACGCCATCACCGAATTCGGCTATGAAGGCAGCTACACCACCGTCTATCCCATCAAGGTGAACCAGCAGCGGCATGTGGTGGAGGAGATCGTCGAGTTTGGCACGCCCCACGGCATCGGACTCGAGTGCGGCAGCAAGCCCGAACTGCAGGCGATCCTCGGGATCAGTGACAGCACCGCGCCGCTGATCGTCTGCAATGGCTACAAGGACGAGGAGTACATGCGCCTCGCCCTCATGGGTCAGAAGCTGGGCCACACCGTGTTCGACGTGGTCGAGCAGCTCTCCGAGGTCGACACCTACCTGAAGCTGGCCGATGAACTCGGTGTCCCGCCGACCATGGGCGTGCGGATCAAGCTGTCCACCGAGGGCTCGGGGCGCTGGGCCAAGAGCGGAGGGGAAAAGTCCAAGTTCGGCCTGAGCGCCATGGAGCTGATGAAGCTGCTGGACAAACTCGAGGCGCTGGGCCGGAAGGATGTCCTGCGCCTGGTGCACTTTCACCTCGGCAGCCAGATCACCGACATCCAGTTCATCAAGGCCGGCCTCGAGGAGATCGGGCGGTTCTACGTCGAACTCCGGGCGATGGGTTTCGAGCTGACCCACGTCGACGTGGGCGGCGGTCTGGGGGTGGACTATGACGGTTCCCGCTCCACCCGCCCGGCCAGCATGAACTACTCGATGCGGGAGTACGCCAACGACGTGGTCTACACCATCGGCAACCTCTGTCGCTCCGAAGGGGTGCCGATGCCGAACCTCATCTCGGAGTCCGGCCGGGCGATCACCGCCCACCACTCCCTGCTGCTCGTCAATGTGACGGACGTGGAGTCCCAGACCGAACCGGAGATTCCAGCGCTCGGCCCCGAGCCCCATCCACTGCTCACCGAGCTGAAGGTCAACCTCGAGTCCATCGGAACCGAGCGGCCCGAGGAGGTGCACCACGACGCCACCTTCGGAAAGGAGCGGGCGCAGGAGCTGTTTGCCAGCGGCGTGCTGTCACTGCGCGACCGGGCCAATGCGGAGCAGCTCTACCTGGCGACGATGAATCAGCTCGCCCGGCTGGTGGAGTCGGAAAAGGCCGACCATGCCGAAATCGTCAGTGACATCGAAGCCACCCTGGTTGACCGCTATTTCTGCAACTTTTCCATCTTCCAGTCACTGCCGGACAACTGGGCCATCGACCAGCTCTTCCCCATCATGCCGATTCACCGGCTGGACGAGC
>JANOFA010001096.1:0-9701 GCA_031413355.1 Gemmatimonadota bacterium
TGATGGCTGACGGCAGCTGGCTGACGGCGGACCTCCCCTACCCCGTCGCCCCGAACCCGCCGGAAATGCAGTTGATCGACAGCAGCAGCGCCGCCAGGTACTGCTGCTTTTCCGTCTCATCCCCGGCCGCGCGGAACCGGGCGAGCAGCTCCACCTGCTGCCGGCTCACCTGGTTGATCGTGGCCATGCGGCGGGCCAGGCGACGCCGGAAACGGGGGAAGCGTTCCGCCAGCTCGGCGCCACCTGTCAGCTCCAGCACCGCCGCCACGGTCCGGTGATACTCCGACTCCACCATGCCGAAGATTTCCTCGCGCACCGGGGCATCAGGGAAGAGATTGGCGTACTGCCGGGCGATATCCAGGTCGACATACGACAGCGTCTTTTCCACTTCGTCGAGCACCAGGCGGAACAGGCGGGACTCCTCGTACATCCGGCGCAGCAGCTTCACGCCGCGCTCCCCCCGCACTTGCGTGAAGGTGCTGAGCCCACTCCCCACCCCGTACCACCCGGTGATGAAGTGCCGGTTCTGCGACCAGGCGAAGACCCAGGGTATGGCCCGGAGGTCCGCCAGCGAACGGGCCCCGGTGCGGCGCGCCGGGCGGGACCCGATGTTGAGTTTGGTGAGTTCTTCCAGCGGGCTCGCCGCGGTGAAGTAGTTGATCAGCTCGGGATGCTCGGCGAATCGGCGATAGGCGGCCTGCGCGGCGCCGGAGAGCGCCTCGAGCGCCTCGTCGTATTCGCTGGTCGGCACCAGCGCCGCTTCCTTCTCGGACCGGAGCGAGTGCTCCATGATCCCGGCGGCGAGCATCTCGACCTGGTACTGCGCCGTGCCCCGGTTGGCGTACTTCAGCGACACCACCTCGCCCTGCTCGGTCACCCGCATGCGTCCCCGGATGGAGCCGGCCGGCTGCGCCGCGATCGCCCGGCCAAGCGGTGCCCCGCCCCGGCTCACCGACCCGCCCCGGCCATGAAAGAACGAGATCGGGACCCCCAGCTCTTCACCCAGCCGGGTCAGCCGGGCCTGCGCCTTGGAAAGCTCCCAGTTGGAGCTCAGGAATCCACCATCCTTGTTGGAATCGGAATAGCCGATCATCACTTCCTGCGTGCCACCCAGCGCCCGCACGCTGCGGCGCACCACCGGCGTCCCCAGCAGTTCCCGCATGATCGCCGGTGCACGGTGCAGATCCTCGATCGTCTCGAACAGCGGCACGATCGGCAGCGTGCAGCTCTCGATCCCCGCCGCATCGGCGAACAGCCCCGCCTCCTTGGCCAGCAGGTAGACACCGAGCACATCAGACACTTCGCGGGTCATGCTGAGCACAAAGCTGCCGAACGCCTCGCGGTCGAGTTCCGCCCGCATCTCGCGCACGACGCGGAACATCCCGATCGTCTCGCGCACCTCCTCCGGCCACTGGTCCAGGGCCCGCTCTCCCCGCCGTGGTCGGGCCAGCTCCGCCAGCAGCCACTCTCTCCACTCCGGGCTCGCGGAGGCGGGCGGCTCGGCGCCGCCAGTCGCGTGGTGCCAGAGCGCGACGAGCGCGGTCGTGGCCCGGGCGGCGTTCTCGCGCACATCGAGCCGCACGGTACTGAACCGGAAAGTCTCCACCTCGCGACGGACCGGTCGCACGAACGCCGTCGCGAGATTGGTGTTTCCCCCGCCGGCGAGCCCATGCTCGATGGTGCGCAGGTCGGTCAGCAGCTCATCCGCGGTGGTGTATCCCTCCGCGGCCGGCGCGGTGCGGCCGGCCTCCGCGTGCCGGATGGCGCCGTCGAGCCGGCGGCACATGCACGCGAGGAACTGCCGGAAGACCTCGCCAGGATTGCGGCTGAGGATCCCGGGCCCATCGCCGCTCTCGGCCAGGGCGCGCGCCAGCGCGGTGCGAAATTCCGCCGGTACGTCGAGTGCCCGCTCGGTGATACTGAGCGTCTTGAGCAGCTCCGCCAGCCGCTGCCGGTACCGGTAGAGACTCGCCAGCCGGTTTTCGTGGAGCGTGCGGCGGGTGACGTCATTGGTCACGAACGGATTGCCGTCGCGATCGCCACCGATCCATGAGCCGAACTGAAAGAAGGGCGGCACCACCCAGGACTCGCCGGGCCAGCGTTGCTGCAGCAGCCGATCGAGCTTCTCCAGCGTCTCGGTCGTCGCCTCGAACAGCGTCTCGCTGAAGAAGTGCAGGCCCCAGTAGACCTCCTGCGGCACCGTCGGCTTCTCCAGCCGCAGTTCACCGGTCATCCACAGCAGTTCGATATCGTTGCGCAGCGACTCGGTGATCTGTTCCCGCTCGCGCGGAGTCCACCGGGGCGACTCGAGGTCCACCAGGCGGCGATAGATCCGGCGGTGCTTCTCCAGCACCGTGACGCGCTTGGCTTCGGTGGGGTGGGCGGTGATGGTGGGGCGGATCCGGAGATCCTGCAGCAGCCGGCGCACCTCCTCGGGGCCGACGCCTTCCTTCTGGGTGACATCGTGGATCACCTGGGCCAGCGTGCCGCGCACCTGCTCCGGCCCACGCTCGCTCTCGGTCTGACGCCGGCGCCGCATCCCCGCGTTCTGCTCCGCGATGGCGAGCAGCTGGAACCAGATGTTCTGGGCCCGGAGACAGGTCTCGAGTTGCTCGGGTGTCCAGGCCGGATCCATCGGCCCGCCCTGCAGCACCGCCTCAAGCGCGGGATGCCGGACCTTCACGACCTCCACGAGCAGGCCGAAAAGTTCTTCCGCCACCTCGGTCGCATACCGGGCGGCGCTGGCCGCCAGCGGATCGGTGGACGCCGGGAGGTCGCCCGGCGTGAACGGCGGAAGGTGCTCCTGGGTCATACCACCCGATCGCGCACCGGCTGCCCGGCAAAGAAGATTTGCAGATTCTCCAGCGCGCGCATCCCCATGGCCACCCGGGTTTCGAGCGTGGCACTCCCCAGGTGAGGCAACAGCGCCACGTTCTCCATCCCGACCAGTTCGGCACTGACCTGCGGTTCCCGCTCGAAGACATCGAGTCCTGCTCCGGCGATCGTGCCCGCCCTGAGCGCCGCGACCAATGCCGCCTCGTCCACGACATCACCCCGCGCTGTGTTGATCAGGAACGCGTGTTTCTGCATCCGCCGGAAGCGATCGGCGTTCATGAGATGGCGAGTCTCCGCGGTGGCTGGACAATGCAGCGAGACGAAATCAGCCTCGGCCATCACTTCCTCGGGCGACGTGCGCTGCTCGGCGCCGAGCTCTCGGGATTCTTCCGCCGACGGGGGATAGGGATCACTGAAGATGATCCGCATGCCAAAGCCATGATGCGCCCGACGCGCCACCGCCTTGGCGATCCGCCCGAAGCCGATCAGGCCGAGGGTCTTGCCGCTCACCTTGGCGCCGAGCAGGTGGGTCGGCCGCCAGCCGCTCCACCCGCCGGCTCGCAGCTGCCGTTCACCCTCGCCGGCCCGCCGTGCCACCATGAGCAGCAGTGTGATCGCGATGTCCGCGGTGTCATCCGTCAGGACATCGGGTGTGTTGGTGACGGTGAGGCCGAGAGCCTTGGCGGCCTGGATGTCGATATTGTTGAACCCGACGCCGAAATTGCTGAGGATGCGCACCGTCCGCGGCGTGGCCGCAAGCACCTCGGCGGTGATCTTGTCCGTCACCGTCGGCAGCAGTGCGTCCGCCGTGCGGAGCGCGTCCTGGAGCTGCACGGTCGTGAGCGGCACGTCGGTACGGTTCAGCGTGACGTCGAAAAGCTTCGCCGCCTCGACCTCACAGGCCGCAGGGATCGTCCGGGTAATCACGACCTTGGGGCGGTGGCTCACCGCGTCACCATCCGCTTCTTCGCCGGCTTCGAGGCGAGGGCCTTGGCCACGGCGCTCCCCAGTTCCGCCGGGCTCGGCGCCACGTGCAGCCCCAGCGACCGCATGATCTCCGACTTCTCCGCCGCGGTGTCGCCGAAGGCGGAGATGATCGCACCGGCATGGCCCATCCGGCGGCCGGGCGGCGCGGTCAGACCTGCCACGTAGCCCACCACCGGCTTGCTCATGTGATCCTTCACGAACCGCGCCGCCTCCGCTTCCTGCGGGCCACCGATCTCGCCGATCATCATGACCGCCTCGGTCTCCGGATCCTGCTCGAACATTGCCAGGATATCGAGGAAGCTGGAACCGTTCACCGGGTCGCCGCCGATTCCGATGCTCGAGCTGACCCCGATCCCGAGTTCCTTCATCTGGCTCGCCGCCTCGTAGCCAAGTGTGCCGGAGCGAGTCACCAGGCCGACGCTGCCCATCTTGTAGATGTTGCCGGGCATGATGCCGAGCATCGACTTGCCGGGACTGATCAGCCCGGCACAGTTCGGTCCGACCAGCGTGGTGCGCTTTTCCTTGGGATACCGCCGCAGGTAGCGCTTGACCATCATCATGTCTTGCGCCGGGATACCGTCGGTGATGCAGCAGACGAGGCGGATGCCAGCGTCCGCCGCTTCCATGATGGCATCGGCGCAGAACGCCGCCGGCACGAAGATGATGCTCGCGTCCGGATAGACGGTATCGACCGCTTCCTTGACGGTGTTGAAGACGGGCAGCCCGATGTGGGACTGACCACCCTTTCCCGGGGTCACGCCGCCGACCACCTTGGACCCGTACTCAATCATCTTCTGCGAGTGGAAAGTTGCCTTGTCACCAGTGAAGCCCTGCACCAGGATTCGGGAGAGCTCGTTGATCAGAATCGCCATGAGAGCACCTGTGTGAGTGTGAGCGGAGCCATCAGTTCTTCCCCGCTCCCTTCCACGCCGCCACGACCTTGTCTGCCGCGTCGGCCAGCGAGTCGGCCTGGATGATGGGCAGGCCGCTTGCATCGATGATCGCGCGCCCCTCCTCGACGTTCGTCCCGGCAAGCCGCACGACCAGCGGAACATCCACGCCCACCTCCCGCACCGCCTGCACCACGCCCTGCGCGACCCAGTCACACCGGTTGATGCCGGCAAAGATGTTCACGAGCATGGCACCGACCTTCTTGTCCTGCAGTACCAGCTTGAAGGCGTTGGCCACGCGCTCCGGGGACGCCCCGCCGCCCACGTCGAGAAAGTTCGCCGGCGACCCGCCGGCATGCTTGATCATATCCATCGTCGCCATCGCGAGTCCGGCGCCATTGATGATGCAGCCGATCTCGCCGTCCAGCGCGACATAGTTGAGCCCGTACTCGCTGGCGCTGGCTTCGCGCGGATCCTCCTCCGCGTGGTCCCGCAGTTCGCTCACGCTCGGCCGGCGGAACAGTGCATTATCGTCGAAGCCCATCTTGGCGTCGAGCGCCAGCAGCTGGCCGTCCCGGGTGAGCACCAGCGGGTTGATCTCCACCATCGTGGCATCGAGATCGCGGAACGCGCGATGACAGCCCATGAGGACCGTCACCATCCGGTTGATGACCGGGCCTGGCAGCCCGAGCCCAAAGGCGATTTCACGGGCCTGGAACGCCTGCATGCCCACCGCGGGCTCCATCACCTGGCGCAGGATGGTCTCGGGTTCCGACTTGGCGATCTCCTCGATCTCGACACCGCCGTGTGGGTGGGCGACCAGCATGATGCGCTCGGTCTTCCGGTCCAGCACGAAACCGATATACATCTCGCGCTCGATCGGTACCGCCGCTTCCACATACAGCCGATGGACCACCTTGCCCTCGGGCCCGGTCTGGTGGGTAACCAGGCGCTTGCCGAGCAGTGCGGTCGCGGCCGTCCGCACCTCATCCTCGGTGCTGCACAGCTTGATTCCCCCGGCCTTGCCCCGCGCGCCGGAATGGATCTGCGCCTTCACCGCCCAGCGCGCCCCACCGATCTCCGCCGCACGGTAGACCGCCTGCTCCGCGCTGTAGGCCACACCGCCGCGCGGAACCGCAACGCCGAAATTGGCGAGCAGCTCTTTGGCCTGGTATTCGTGGATGTCCATGTTGGGCCCTTAGCCATCGGCCGTCGGCCGTTGGCGGTCAAGTTGGGGTCATAGCTGCGCGGGAACCGAATCATCTCCTGCCAACGGCTAACGACCAACGACCTTGTTTCGAATGGCCGCGTCGATATCCACCACGTTCTGCGCCATGCGGGCGCTCGCCGCGTCGATCATCCGGCCATCGAGCTGCGCCGCGCCCCGACCCTCCCGTGCCGCCTCCTCCAGCGCGATCAGGATCCGCTGCGCCCGATCCACTTCGGCGGCGGGCGGCGAAAACACCTCGTTGGCCAACGCGATCTGCGACGGGTGGATGGCCCACTTCCCCTCGATGCCCATCGCGGCGCCGCGCTTCGCCGCCGCGCGGTAGCCATCCGGATCCTTGAAATCGCCGAATGGTCCGTCGATGGGACGGAGACCGTAGGCCCGACAGGCGACGATCATCCGGGTGAGCGACGCGTGCCACTGGTCGCCGGGGTAGTCCGGGTTGAGCCCGCCGATCACCACGGTGCGGGCCCGCAGGCTCGCCGCATAGTCGGCGACGCCGAAATGCATGGCCTCCAGTCGCTTCGAACTCTGGGCAATCTGCTCGACGTTGGCCATCCCCAGCGCCGTCTCGATCAGCACGTCGATGCCGATGCGATGGCGGAGCCCCTTGGCCATCTCGATCTGGGTCAGCAGGGCATCGGTCAGGTAGACATCCGCCGGCACGCCGACCTTTGGCACCAGCACGACGTCGAGCTTGTCACCTGCCTGCTCCACCACGTCCACCATGTCGCGGTAGTAGTAGTGGGTGTCGATTCCGTTGACCCGGACGCAGATCGTCTTGCCATGCCCGCGCCAGTCGTACTGCTGCAGCGCGGCGATGACGTTGATCCGAGCCTGCTCCTTGTCGGCCGGCGCGACCGCGTCCTCGAGGTCGAGGAAGATGTAGTCCGCATCGCTTTCCAGCGCCTTGGCGAACATCGCCGGATTGGACCCCGGGACCGCCAGTTCGCTCCGCTGGACCCGCGGGCAGGCGGGCTCGTAGCGGGTATGACTCATACGCCGGCCTTCGCCTTCGCTTCGGCGGGCTTCGCCAGCGTCTCGGGGGAACCGGCGACCACCTTCGTGGGGAGCGGCCGCGCCGTCTCCAGCCAGTACTGCTGCGCCGCGGCGACGCCCTTGCCGAGCTCAACCGTGATGCCGACATCGCGCATGGCCATCTCCGCGCCACCAATCCCGGCGAGCAGCGTGATCTCGTTGAGATCGCCCAGGTGCCCGATCCGGAACAGCTTGCCGGCGACCTTGTTCAGCCCCGCCCCCAAAGCAAAGTTGTAGCGCCGATAGGCGACGTCAATGACGTCGGCGCCGTTGAAGCCGGTCGGCACCATGATGGCGCTCACCGTGTCGGAGTACCACTTCGGCGCCTTGGCGCAGAGCGAAAGCCCCCACGCCGCCACGGCCCGGCGGCACCCTTCCGCCAGCCGATGGTGCCGCGCGTACACGTTCTCCAGCCCTTCCTCGAACAGCATGTTGAGCGCCTCGCGCATGCCGTACAGCATCGGAATCGACGGCGTGTAAGGGAAATACCCGGTCGCATTGGCCTTGAGCATGTCCTCGTAGCTCCAGTAGCACCGGGTCAGCTTCGCCGTCTTCCCCGCTTCGATCGCGCGCGGGCCGGCCGCCACGATGCCCGCCCCCGCCGGAAGCATGAAGCCTTTCTGCGACCCGGTGACGGTGATATCGACTTTCCATTCGTCCATCCGGAAATCGATGCTGCCGAGCCCGCTCACGCTGTCCACGAACAGCAGCGCAGGGTGCTTGGCCGCATCCATGGCCTTCCGCACTGCGCCGATATCGCTGGTCACGCCGGTGGCGGTCTCGTTATGCACCACGCAGACAGCCTTGTACTCGTGCTTAGTGTCCTTGCTGAGCAGCTCGTGAATCGTGTCGGGCGGCGCTCCCTCGCCCCATTCGACGTCAACCGCGGTTACATCCAGCCCCAGCCGCTGCATCATGTCGATCCAGAGGTGGCTGAACTGGCCGTAGCGGAAAGACAGCACCTTGTCGCCCGGTGAGAGCGTGTTGACCAGCGCCGATTCCCAGCCACCCGTCCCCGTCCCGGGGAAGAGGATGACCTGCCCCGTCTCGGTCTTGAAGACTCGGCGCAGGTCCTTGAGCAATGGCCCGGCGAGCTGCGGGAAAGCAGACGAGCGGTGATCCTCCATCTGGACGTGCATCGCCCGCAGGATCCGATCGGGGGTGTTCGTCGGTCCGGGAACAAACAGGAAGTTGCGGCCGGCCATGGCTTCATCCTCTACGCTGAAGAAGACACACAGCGAGAGCTCTGGGCTCTCGCACGAATGCTTGCGGTCAGCAGTATGTTCCTGTGCGCTGACCGTACCCCTCGTTCCCTGGAACCCGGTTCATGACTGCACGATCAGGCCACCTCGCCCGGCGCGACCTGCTGACAGACCTCTACTGGACCGCCGTCCAGGCCGCCGCGCCCGGGCCCGCGCTGCGTGCCTCGCTGGCCGGCCGGACCATCACCCCCGGACGAAACATCCATCTGCTCGCGCTCGGCAAGGCCGCGCTGCCGATGGCCCAGACCGCCGTGGCGCTCCTCGCCGAACAGGGAACGGTGCCGGCGGGCGGCCTGCTCGTCGTTCCCGAGCCAGCGGTCACACCACATCCGCACCTCGCCGTCGCGGTGGGCGAGCATCCCCAGCCGGGGGCCGGCTCACTCGCGGCGGCGGAACAGCTGGCCCGCGCTGTCGCGGCGGTGCAGCCGGGTGACGAAGTCTGGGTGCTGCTGTCCGGCGGAACCACCAGTCTCGTTGGCGCGCCAATTCCGGCGATCACGCCTGGGGACCTGACGGCACTGTATCGCCTGCTCCTCGGTTCCGGGCTGGACATCACCGCGATGAATCGGGTCCGAAAACGCTTCGCGCGCTGGGCCGGTGGGCGCCTGGCGGCGGCGCTCGCCCATGCGCACGTGAAAAATTTCACAATCTCGGACGTAATTGGTGATGATCTCGGCGCCATCGGCTCGGGACCATGCGTCCCCGACCCCACCTCCGCCGCCGACATCCGTGCTGCCCTCAATGCTGCTCATCTGTGGGACCGGGTGCCTCTGGCGCTCCGCACCCATCTGACTGACGTCGAATACGGGCGAGCGGCCGAGACTCCGAAACCCGATCATCCGGCGTTTGCGATCACTGAGACGATCATCATTGCGAGCAACCGCCTGGCGCTGGACGCGGTGTCGGGTCGGGCGCAGAGTCTCGGGTACCGGTCGGTCCTTGTCGATGCTGCCCTGGCGGGTGAGGCCACCGTCGCGGGTCAACTGATCGCAGCCACGCTGGTCGGATACAATGCCACAAATCCGTCAGGAGCGCAAGTCGGCGGGATGAATAAAGATGCGGTCCTCATCTGGGGGGGCGAGACGACCGTGACGCTCACGCCGGATGCCGGACTCGGGGGCCGCTCCCAGGAACTCGCCCTCGCCGCCGCGAAAGTCCTCAATAAAACAGCGGGGAGTGAGGTCACACTTCTGGCGGCGGGGACCGATGGTCGTGATGGGCCGACCGACGCCGCTGGAGGCTTCGCCGATTCGGACACGTGGGCGGCAGTACAGCGGGCGGGGCGCGACCCTGCCTCCGACCTGGCCCATCACCGGAGCAACGCCGCGCTGGAAGCAGCAGGCGCCCTGTTCACGACCGGGATGACGGGGACCAACGTCATGGACCTGGTGCTGGGGGTCGTGCCCGCGCCACGGTAGCCCGGTTCATTCGTTCGGGACTTCACCCGCCCCTTGGTACCTC
>JANOFA010001097.1:0-11898 GCA_031413355.1 Gemmatimonadota bacterium
TGCTCACCGTCCTGCTGCATCCCGAGGCCGCCGCGCCGCGTTCCGCGACGGCCCGCGCGCGGGTCAACGGCGATGATGGGGCCGGGGTGACAGGGCGGGTAATCCAAGGGTATCGTTCGGCGCTCGACGCACCCTAGGAGACAATGCTCTACCTCTGCATTCCGAGCCACGATGAGGCCGCGACGGTCGGCCTGCTGCTGTGGAAGATCCGGAAGACGTTTCAGGCCTTTCCCCGCGAGTACCAGATCCTCGTGGCGGACGACGCCTCCTCCGACACCACGGCGGAGGTGCTGGAACCATACGCCAATGTCCTGCCGCTCACGATTGTCAGGCACGGCGAACGGCATGGCTACGCCCGCTCGCTCGAGGCGCTGCTCCGGCTCGCGGTGGAGCGGACCGACCGGCCCAAGCGGGACGCGGTCATCGTGATGCATGCCGACTTCGCTCATGGACCGGAATACCTGCCCGAGCTGGTGAAGCGGATGGAAGGCGGCGCGGATATCGTGACCACCGAGGCGACGCTCGCGGGAGAACCGTCCCGCGGGATTCGCTGGGTCCGGCGCGGCGCACGGTTCCTGTTGCGTGGGGTCTCGGTGCCGGGTGTCAGGGATATCTGCTCGGGGTTCACCGCCTATCGGCTGATGTGCGTCAAGAATGCGCTCCGGGCACAGCCCGGGCCGCTCCTCACCACCGACGGCTGGGCCGCGAACGCGGAACTCCTCGCACGGGTCGCCTGTCACGCCCGGCGGATCGACGTCGTCCCCGTGGTGGAGCGCCACGATCTCCGGCCCCGGCTCTCACGACTGGACCCCTGGCCGCTCGCCCGGCAGCTGTGGCAGGACGGGAGCCGGCTGCGGATCCGGGCCCCACGCAACACCGCGGCCCGCCGCGCATCCGCCCCACAAGCCGTGGAAGACCAGGAAGTGGAGGGAGTCACCTCATGAAAATCCTCGCCGCAGCGCTCGGCGCCGCGTTGATCTCGACCAGCCCGCCGGCGCAGTCCGCGCCGCTGCCCGCGCCTGTCCCAGTCGTGCTATCCGTTGCCGCGGACAGCTATCCCTTTGTGGTCGGCGAACGGCTCGAGTACGCCGCCAAGCTGGGCTTCCTCAGGCTCGGGACCGCCTGGCTCTCCGTCACCGCCATCGACACCGTGCGTGAGTCGGAGTCGTTCGTCTTCGAGTTCGGGCTTGACGCCTCGGCGCCGTTCTACAAGAGCCGCAACGTGATGCGCTCCTGGACCGGGACGGCGGATCTGATCTCCCGCCGCTTCCACCAGGACCTGGTCGAGAACGGCAAGGCGCGGAAGAAGTACTACGACATCTTTCCCGACTCCCTGTTCTACACCCAGGAAAACCGGCCGGGCACCAAGCCCTCGGTGGCCGATCCGCTGGACGATGCCGCCTTCTTCTATTTCCTCCGCACGATTCCGCTGGAAATGGGCAAGACGTACACCTACCAGCGCTATTTCCGGAAGGAGTGGAATCCCGTCACCATTCGGGTGGTCAAGCGGGAGAAACTGGATATTCCCGGCGGCAAGGACACCCCGTGCATCATCGTCA
This sequence comes from Gemmatimonadota bacterium, assembly GCA_031413355.1. Taxonomy (GTDB): domain Bacteria; phylum Gemmatimonadota; class Gemmatimonadetes; order Gemmatimonadales; family GWC2-71-9; genus JADJOM01. The sequence goes on from JANOFA010001097.1 coordinate 1,560, forward strand.
ACCCCGAGGTCGGTGAAGAAGGGGTCTTTGCGCCGCGGGCCAAGGCGATGCTCTGGCTCACCGACGACGCGCGCCGGCTGCCGGTCCAGATTCGCTCCAAACTGCCGTTCGGAACCGTTACCCTCATCCTCGAGAAGATCGGAACGGAGCCGGCCGCGCCGTGAGCGAATACCGCGAAGCTGATCTCGCACGGCTCACGACCGTCGGGATCGGCACGCGGGCCAACCGAGTCGACCCCACCCTGCTCGCCGGCCTGCCGGGCCCCGCCCGCGCCGAGCGCGGCTTTCACGCCTTCCTCGACAGCCTCCCGCATACCCTCGCCGCCGACCAGCTTCGCAGCATCGCCGCCGCGATCGCCCGCGCGCATCGCACCGGCAAGGGTGTCGTGCTCCTGGTCGGTGGCCATGTCATCAAGGTGGGCCTCGGGCCGCTGCTGGCCGACTGGGTCCGCCGCGGCATCGCGACCCATATCGCCATGAACGGCGCCGCGGCGATTCATGACTTCGAACTCGCGGCGTTCGGTGGCACCAGCGAGGAGGTCGAGCGCGGGCTGGCCGATGGCACCTTCGGGATGGCGGAGGAAACCGGCGCGGCGATGAATGCGGCCGCGATGGCCGCGTCCGCGACCGATGCGGGGCTGGGCGAGGGAATCGCGCGGGCGCTTGCGGCCCGAACCCAGCTGCACGACCGGGAGGCTTCGGTACTGTTCGCCTGTCAGGCAGCTCATGTCCCCGTCACGGTCCATGCTGCGATCGGCGCGGAGATCACCCACCAGCATCCCGCGGCCAGCGGCGCGGCCATCGGGGCGACCACACACCGTGACTTTCGCCGACTGGCGGGATCCCTGCCGGACCTGCATGATGGGGGGGTCGTGCTGAACCTCGGCAGCGCGGTGGTGCTGCCCGAGGTGTTTCTCAAGGCGCTCACCGTGGCCCGCAATCTCGGTGAGGGTCGGCCGACCGGGTTTCTCGCGGCGGACTTCGATATGATCCGACAGTATCGGCCCCGACTCAATGTCGTGGAGCGACCGACCCGCGGGACCGGCACCGGCTTCATGATGACCGGTCACCATGAACTGATGATCCCCCTGCTGGTATGGGCCGTCGCCGATGCACTGGATCAGCCTTAGCTCCGCGCTGCTGCTGCTGGGCTGTGGCGCGGCACCGATACCGCGGCCCTCGGCGACGCTCCCCTCCGACGACACCGATGCCCTGGAGGCCCTGGCCACATTCGCGCTTGAGGCCGATGCGCGGCTGGAGACGGCCGATTCCCTCTTCGTCTCCGATGCCGAGATCATCGCGGCCGGGCGCCGGCGCAGTGGCACGCCACGATTCGCCGGCATCGAAGCCGGCGGGCAGGTCGCGCTCGGCAGCATCCGGGTCGATCAGGCCAGCAACTTTGCCTGGGCCAGTTTCGATTATCGCTGGCTGGCGGCCGACCAGGATCGATTCCACGAGGCGCGGGCGACCGTGGTCTTCAGCCGGGTGGCAACGGCAACGGGCACGGGTTGGCGAATCGCCCACATCCACAGCTCGCTCCGGCAGTAACCGGCGCGGTGTCCGGATGGGGGAAACACCAGCGCCGGCCCGCGATCATCTCGCGAGCCGGCGCTGACAGCGTACAGGGGTGGCTACAGGCTGGTGGACGTCTTGCCCGAGATGGTCTCCTTGACCCGATCCGCGGTGCGCGGGGCGAACACGCGGAGCACCAGGTAGACGAGGAAGCCGAGGAACGCCAGCCAGAGCAACGTTCCGAGCAGGCTGAGTGCGATGTGAAAGAGCCCGAACAGGAGTCGGAGCCCGAACCAGGCCACGACCGCGAGCAGGGCGAACCCGAAGATGTTCCGGATCATGCTATTTTCCCCCAGGAATGTCAGACGTGGCGACCTGTACGGGTCACGTTTCACAAAGTTTCGTAACGGCGGACATGACTGAACCCTTCGAAGTCATCGTGGTGGGCGGCGGCCTGGTCGGGGTGGCCTGTGCCCGCGAACTGGCCGAAACCGGGCGACGAGTCTTGCTCCTTGAGCGGGGGAGCGATGAGGGCGACGCCTGGCGCGCGGCGGCCGGGATGCTCTCCGCCCAGGTCGGCGCGATACAGGACGACCCGCTGTTCGAGCTTGGCATCGCCGGCCGGGAACGCTACGCCGAGCTGGCCCCGGTGCTGCTCGACCGCACCGGCATCGACATCGGATTCTGGCAGGAGGGCATCACCCGGCTGGCCGCCGACGACGCCGATGCCGGCCAGTTGCGCTCGCAGGTCGCGTGGCAGCGCCAGCAGGGTCATGTCTGCGACTGGTTCGACGCCGCGGAGGTCAAACGACGGCTGCCCTGGGTGGGTCCGACCAGCGGAGCGCTCTTTGCCACCCGCGATGCGGCGCTGCACCCGGTCCGGCTGCGCGAGGCGCTGCTGAAGGACGCGCTCCAGCTCGGTGTGACCGTCGTGACCGACCGCGCCGTGAGCATTACCCGCCGGGGCAACCGCGTCACTGGTGTGCAGGGCCGGGAGGCCTATGCCGCCGCCAGCGTGGTCATCGCCGCGGGTGCCTGGTCCGGCGGCCTCACCGGCCTGCCCCGCCCCCTTTCGGTCGAACCGGTGCGCGGCCAGATGGCGGCGCTGGCATGGCCGACCGCGTTGCCGCGGGCCGTTGTCATGGGGCGCACCACCTATGTCGTCGCCCGCGACGGCGAGGCGATCACCGGCAGCACCATGGAACCGGCCGGCTTCTCCACCGAGGTCACCGCCGCGGGGCTGGCGGAGATCTTTACCGGGGTCAGCGCCCTGGTGCCGGCACTGGCTCGGGGCGAGGTCCTGCGCACCTGGGCCGGACTGCGCCCGGTCACGCCGGATGGCCTCCCCATCGTGGGCCCGGAACCGCGGCTCGAGGGCCTCTGGTACGCGACGGGCCACGGACGGAACGGAGTGCTGCTGGCGGGGATCACCGGACTGATCATCGCCCAACTGATGAACGGCGAGAACGAAGTGGAACGGATCGCGGCACTGAGGCCGGAGCGCTTCTGGGAGTGGTAGGCGTGAGGAACGGCGTAAGCGCACACGAAGGGCCGGTCATTGACCGGCCCTCGTCATTTCTGAATCAACGGCCTCGGCAGTCCGCCGTTCGCCCACCGCCTGCCGTTACAGCCCCCAACCCAGCGACACTCGGATCTGCCGCGGTTCCACAGGATGAAAATGCACATCATCGACCCCACCCGCCGCCTCCCCGGGTAGCCGGGAGGTATAGTAGTACTGGATGTCATTGTCCTGGGCGTTCAGCAGGTTCAGCACGCTGGCCTGGATGCGAATTCCCGAGACGAGAACACCGGCGGCGGCGCTCACCATGGTGGTTGGAGTGGCACGCACCGAGTTGTCTTCGATCAGTGAATACGCACCGAAGTTGCGCACCCGCACGGCGCCGAAGAGACCACGCTCCACCGGAGTCCAGGTGATCCCGGCGGCGACGACGCTTTCCAGTGCTCCGGGAATGCGATCCTGCCCGCTCGCCACCCCGGAGAATCGGGCGTGCGCGAGCGACAGGTCGAGATCGAGCGCGAGCTGCGGCACCGGCCGGTAGAAATTGGCGAAAGTGACGCCCCGACGGCGGCTCGCCGCGGAGGGCTCGGTCGCCCCGCCATCACCGATGAAGAGCAGCTCGCTGTCGAGGTTGAGCGCCCAGAGCGCCACGGTGGAGCGCCAGCCCGGCAGGGGAGTCACCCGAATTCCCAGCTCGGCGCCCTCGGACCTCACCAGCGGATCCACCCGCTGCGTCGGCCCGCCGGACACCGGGTCCACGGTGATCGTGGTGCCGCGGGCATCGTTGCTGTGGAAGCCGAGTCCGCCGCTCAGGTAGAGCTCGGTGCCGGTGGACGGAGCGAAAACCAGCGACGCCTTGGGACTGATGATCGCCGCGGTCCGGTTGCCGGAGTTCTGGCCGATGTTGGCATCGACGTGGAAGGTGTAGGCATCCGCACGGGCACCCAGCACGCTGCGGAACTTCGGCGTCCAGCGCGATTCAAGCTCGGCGTGGCCACCCGTCCCCCACTCGCGGACATCATCCTCCCGCACCGTGCCGACCCGGCGCCGGGCCACGGTACGAAAGAGCCCGAGCCCGTTGATGAAATCGGCTCGCGTCTGCGCTCCCACCTTCAGGACATGTCCTACTCCGAAGGCGTCGACCGGCTGAGTGTGCCGCACGCTTCCGCCCAGCACCACCCGCCGCTCGCGCTGGTTGAACTGGTCGCCCTGCAGCGTGTCGTCGAGGAAGAAGCCGAAGTTGGAGAAGAGACTCAGCTCGGAGTAGATCCCGAAGAGCTGGACGTCCTGCACCGAGTTGTCACCGAGGTGCCGCCAGGAGCCGGAGAGGCTGTAGCGCCGGGTATTCCCGCCGTCCGTGTTGTCGATATTGCCAAAGCGCGAAATGAGTCCGCTCGTCACCGCCCGGAGCGGGATCTGGTCTGATGAATTCCAGGTGTTCCGATAGCCCATCGCCAGCAGCGAGAACTGCGAGGCACCCCGATTCCAGGAATAGCGGGAGACGCCGCTGAATTTCCTGACCCGCTGCGCCAGCTGCCACGGTCCGTTGTAGCCTTTCACCTCCCCGGCGAAGAGCAGGTCGCCCCCGCCAACCCGGCTTGATGCACCGGCCGCGCCGCGCGCCAGCCCGAACTCACCGCCGCCCACACTCAGAAACGGCCGGGCCAGCCGCTTCACCAGGTGGAATTCCGCCCCACCCGCACTGCCGAAGTCGCCCATATCGGCGTGATAGACGCCCAGCCGGTAGTCGAGGTAGTCGACCAGCTCCGGAATCAGGAAATTCAGGTCGGTGTACCCCTGGCCGTGGGCATGTGAGGCCATGTTAACCGGCATCCCCTCGATCCTGGTGGAAAAATCGGTGCCGTGATCAAGGTTGAAGCCGCGGACGAAGTACTGGTTTGCCTTGCCGTCGCCGGAATGCTGCGTGACGATGACCCCGGGCACGGTCTCGAGCAGTTCACCTTCACGCGCAATCGGGCGGAGCCGGAGATCGGCGGCACCGACCCGGCCCTCCGAGGCGCTGCTGGCGGTACCGATGAGATCGTCGGCCCGGCCGGTGATGGTGATCTCGTGGAGTTGCACCACCCCGGCGCTGTCGGCGGACCGGGTCGGGATGGAATCCTGTGCCCTGAGTGGGGCGGCAGTGCCAAGCAGGAGTGGAAGGAGCGTACTCAGCCGGTGAACACGTGACAGCATGGAATTGACTCCGGACTACTGGAAGATGGGAAAAGCAGTCAATCTGTTACGGCGCTGCCGGACGATCGGTTTTGTGAGGCTGCGGGCGGCACGCGGGCCAGAGCCCGCACCATTCGACCATTCACCAGCGGCCAATGGCGAACGGCCGTCGGCTAACCGCTGACCGCTGACCGCTTTCGCGCAAAACAAATCCACTCATACCCGACCGGCGTAACGAGGGTGCTGGCGACACAACCGTCGCTCGAACAGTGGGGCGGCCCATGCGGCCCCGACACCCTCGCATCAGGAGTACTCCCATGACCCGTTGGCGCGCACTTTCGCGCACGCAGCGGCTCGCTGCCTTTGCTCTCATCACCGGCGCGCTCGCCGGTGGGGTCGGCATCGCAGTGGCCTCCGACCACCAGGACACCCCGCTGGTGGAGCTCAATCCACGGATGGATATGAGCGATGTCTACGCCTTCCCTGGCTCGGCACCTGGCCGGATCGTGCTGGTCATGAACACCAGCCCGTTCCTGTCGCCTGCCAACACCGCGACGGCGGCGTTCGATCCGAACATCCTGTACCAGTTCAAGGTCGACACTGACAACGATGCCGTCGAAGATCGCATCATTCAGGTCACCTTCGAGGGGACGGGCACCGGCCAGAAGGCCGTGGTGCGCGGGCCGTTCTCCGCCACCGACGCGGGCGTCACGGTCGGCGCCATGATGAACACGGTCAACACCAAGGCAAACACGATCCGGGGTGACTTCAACACCAACTTCGGCTCGGCCTCGAGCATCCAGGCCTTCGCCGGCCCGCGTGACGATCCGTTCTTCATCGACCTGGAGGCGGCGTTCTGCATCCTGCCCGACCGCAAGCCCGTCACCGGCCCGCTTGCCGCACCCTGCGCCCTGCCGTCGGTCGGATTCCGCTCCGCGGGTCAGGCCGTGAATTACACCACCGGATTCAATGTGCTGTCCATCGTTGTCGAGCTTCCGAGCAGCCTGCTGGAAAACGGCGCGCCGGGCAAGCTGGGCATCTGGGGCACCATCAGCCGCTAACCGACGCAACGGAGACTTACACACATGCAGACCCGTTCCCTGCGGCGCGGCCTCGGCGGCGCCCTCATTCTCGGAATCGTCCTCGTCGTTGCCGCGTGCAGCGACAACAACACGAGCACCGGTCCCGGCAAGACCACGACCTACAACCAGGTCCAGCGTCTTGGCAATCCGCTGATCAGCGAAGTGCTGCTCGACAAGCGCAGCCACGCCACGCACGGCTCCATCGGTCCCGATCAGGATGCCGCGCTCATCGGCCCCGAGATCTACGGCCACCTGGTACTCGGCTCACCGACGACCTTTGCCGGTCGGGACAGCGGCTACGTTGGCGTGCTGGCCGGCGCCCTGCTGCCCGACATGCTGATCGTCGACACCAGCAAGGATCCCACCGCCGCCTCTGGCGCTGGCTGGCTCACCTGGCTGCCGCTCGCGCCCTTTTCCAGCGGGTACGGTGGCCGGCTGCTGTCCGATGACGTGACCGACCTGGCCCTGCTCGCGGTGTTCGGCGATCCCTTCGGCGCCGATCCCACGCACACCACGCCAAGCCTGACGACCGACAATGTGCCCTGCGGCAACTGTGCCGGCGGTCCGGAAGCAACCACGTTCAGCTCCACGTTCCCGTACCTCGCCACACCGAACTGATTGACGCGCTGCCCGGCGCCTGGATGGCTCGGATCCTCGAGCCGTCCGGTTTCCGGGCCAGTGCCTTCCCCGGCGGACTCTCCATGCGCGCGACGCACTTCCTTCTGATCACGGCAGCGATCGGCGCCGCGGGTTGCCGTCCCGCACCCGAGCCGCGCTCCGCCGCGGACGGCGTCGAGACATCGGCCCTCCGCGCGACGGAATCACGCCGCATCCGCGACGAGGATGTCTCCTTCTACGAAGCTCGCGTTACTCGCGATCCCTATGGCGCCCGTGACCGCGCCGTCCTCGGCGCGCTGTACCTGCAACGGGCCCGCTTCAGCGGCAGCGAGGGCGACCTCCTCCGCGCCGAGTCGCTGGCTCGCGCCAGTGTCACGGCCCGCCACCAGCGCAACGCCGCCGCGCTGAGTGTGCTGATCAGCAGCCTGATGGCGCAGCACCGGTTCGTGGAGGCACACGAGGCGGCGGGCGAGCTTCTCGCCCAGGATTCCGGCGATCTCGGGGCCCGTGCCACCCTTGGTGAGGTCGCCCTCGAACTGGGCCGCTATGACGAGGCCGCGCAGATCTTTTCATCCGTCGCCCTCACCCGCTCAGCGACAGTCATTGCCCCGCGTTACGCCCGCTGGCTCGAACTCACCGGCAAGAGCGGAGAGGCGCGCCAGATACTTGAGGCGCTCCGCGATTCCCTCGCAACCGGCTTCCGCGTACCCGCCGAGCAACTCGCCTGGCTGGAGCTGCGCATCGGCGAGCTGGCCGCGAAGAATGGCCGAGCCGATCTCGCCCGGACAAACTATGCCCGAGGCCTGGCGCTGCTGCCGGAGGATCCGCAGCTGCTCGCCGCATCCGCCCGCCTCAGCGCCGCCGGGGGCGAGTGGCGCGATGCGATCACCCTGGCGGAGCGGGCGCTGGCCGGCCGGTTCGACCCGATGACGCTCGCCCTCCTCGCGGAAGCCCATGGTGTGCTGGGCGACACGCTGCAGGCGGCGGAATACGCCCGCGGCATGGAGGTCGCCGTGTCGAAGCAGCCCAGCGGATTTCACCGTGGCTGGGCCCTCTTCCTTCTCGATCACGGCCGCCGGGTTGATGAGATGCTGGACCATGCCAGGAGGGACTATGAGTCCCGCACTGATGTGTACGGGGCGGACCTCGTCAGCTGGGCCCTCCACCGCTCGGGGCAGGACCGTGCTGCGGCGCCGTACGCCGCAGCGGCGCTGGCCCAGCACACCCGCGACGGGCTGCTCTATTACCATGCGGGGATGATTGCCTACACCCTGGGCGACACGTCACTGGCACGGGCCCGGCTCACCGAGGCTCTCGCGATCAATCCGCGGTTCGCCCCCTTCGCGGCCGACACCGCGCGAGCCACCCTCGCCACGCTCGCCACGGGGCGCAGGTGAGCAGCCTGCGACTGCTGCTGGCGACGGCGGGGTTGCTCGCCACACCGGTGGTGCATCCGCTGCACACCACCCACACCGACCTGCGGCAGCGGGGTGGTGAGGTCGAGATCACGGTGCGCGCCTTCACCGACGACCTGCATCGTGCCGTTGCGGCGCGCGAGCGACTGACCGACGACTCCGCCCAGGTGCGTTACCTCCGCGCCACGTTGACGCTGGCCGACGCGGCGGGTCATCCTGCTGTGCTCACCCTGATCGGGACGCGCCTCGACGACGATGTCACCCTGATCACCCTGCGGGCTGCGCTGCCAGGCGGGCTCGCCGGCGCCCGTGTCCGGCAGGCGATGCACACGGAGCTGTTCGATGACCAGGTGAATGTGGTGCGGGCCGACTACGGCGGCCGGCGGACGAGCCTGCTCTTCACCCCTGGCGATCCGGCCCGTGCGCTTCCATGATCCGATTCAGTCCGGTACGCGTAGGAGCGTGGAGGCCACCCGTTGGGGGCGGACCGCACAATGGAGCTGGGAACATTCGCCATGACCGCGTCGCTCGCACTGCCCCGGCACGTACCAGGCCGGTCTTGTCGGGACTTCATGAGGGGACTTAGAATCATGCCGTCCCTGTCCGCCACCACGGCCCACGCCGTTCCGTGGAACCCGATGCTCCCCCGGCCGATGACCGATACGCTGGCCTCGAATTCGCCGCCGCGCGACGCCGATCTGGTCCTGCAGATCGCGCGTGGTGATGAGCGCGCGCTGGGCCTGCTCTATAACCGCTACGGGGCAGTACTCTACGCCGTCGCATTCCGGATCACCGGGGAAAAGGCAGACGCGGAGGAAGTCGTGATGGAGGCGGTGGCGCAAGCCTGGCGCGAGGCGTCGCGGTTCGACACGACCCGTGGTTCCGCGGCGGCGTGGCTCACCATGATGACGCGGAGCCGGGCCCTGGACCTCGTGCGCTCGCGCGCCCGCCGGACGCGCATCACCGAGACCGCCGCCCGGGACGACGCCGGCACCGCCCCCGCCATGAGCCAGGGGTTCCATTCGCCCGGCTCCGCACTGGAAGAGAACGAACGGCGCACGGCGGTGGCCGCAGCGATCCTCGGTCTCTCCGCTCCGCAGCGCCAGGCACTCGAGCTGGCCTACTACGAGGGGTTGTCGCAGTCGGAGATCGCGGAGAAGCTGCGGGAGCCGCTTGGCACGATCAAGACCCGGATGCGCCTCGGCATGCAGAAGCTGCGTGAGACGCTGCGGCCATACTATTTCGAGGGGGCCGTGTGAGCGCCGATCGCGAGCAGGAGATGCTGGAGCTGACGGCGGCGTATGCCCTCGGTGCGCTCAGTCCCGAAGAGACTCGGGCGTTCGAAACGTGGCTCGCCACCTCCCCTGCAGGCCAGCGGGAAGTCGCCGAATACGGCGAGGTCGGTGCCTTGATGGCCCTCGGCGCTACCGCCACCGCCGGTGCCAGCCCATCGCTGGATCTCAAGCAGCGGGTGATCGCCAGGGCGACGGCGTCCAAGGTGCGACCGCTCCCCGGCTCGCGGGTGCGGATCCAGCCCGTGGCATGGATCGGCCTGGCCGCCAGCCTCGTCGCCGTGGCGGGACTCGCGCTGCAGCAGCGGGCGCTCCGGCAGCAGCTGGCGGTGCAGACCACTTCCATTGCCCAGCTCGAGGCGACCCTCGCCGTCCGCGAAGCGAAGCTGGCGAGCCGCGAGGCGGAGCTCAACTCCATCCTCGATCCCAATGTCCAGCTGACGCGGATGGGCTCGCCCGGCACCCCCGAGCCGGTGGTCCAGCTGTTCTGGAATCGCAAGTCCAATCTGCTGATGGTCCACGCCTTCCAGCTCACACCCGCCGCCGCCAGCCGGGTCTACCAGCTCTGGTTCATCCCGAAGAACGGCAAGCCGATCCCCTCGGTCACCTTCAACACCGAGCCGAGCGGCCACGGCCTGGTCCAGCAGATCAGGGTCCCGGAAGGGATGGAGCTGACGGCCGCCGCCCTCACCGAGGAGCCGGAAGGGGGATCGCCGCAGCCGACCAC
>JANOFA010001098.1:0-1234 GCA_031413355.1 Gemmatimonadota bacterium
GATGTCTACGCCCTGGGCTGCGTGGTGTACGAGATGCTCACCGGCGAGCCGCCGTTCACCGGGGCCACGGCGCAGGCCATCGTGGCCCGGGTGGTGACGGAACAGCCGCGCAACCTGACAACACAGCGGCATACCGTTCCGCCAGAACTGGAAGCGGCCGTGCTCACCGCGCTTGAGAAGCTGCCGGCGGATCGGTATGCGAGTGCGGCGGAGTTCGCGGCGGCGCTTGCCGGCGGACAGACGGTCGGACGGGCAGGCGGTCGGACACGCGCTATGCCTGCCGCCCGTCCCCCCGTCCGCCTGACCGCCGTCATGGGGGCGCTGGTCATCGGGACGTCCGCCCTCGCCGCGTGGGGCTGGCTCCGGCCCGAACCGCCCCGCCCGGTGCGCCGCTACAGCATGGGGATTGCGCCCAATGCGGCGATGCAGCGGCTCGCGGCGGGCAGCAATATCGCGCTGTCGCCCGATGGCAACCTGATGGTCTACGTTGGCCCGGGCGACGGCGGCGGCCAACTGTGGCTCCGCGAGCGGGACCAACTGGATGCCACTCCGCTGCCGGGAACCAGCGGCGCGCTCAACCTGTTCTTCTCCCCCGACGGAAAGCAGATCGGTTTCTCGGCCGGCACCCTCTTTGACCTCAAGGTCATCCCGGTCTCAGGTGGCCCGGCGGTGACGCTCTTCCAAGCCGGCACGGGAGGTGGTGGCGGTGCGGCGTGGAGCTCGGACGGCTGGATCTACTTTGACACCCAGGCTGGACTCCACCGAATCCCCGAGGGTGGTGGCACTCCGGAGCCGTTCCTCCCGCTGGACAGTGCTTCAGCGGAGGTGGGTCATGCGTGGCCGGAGGTACTCCCCAGCGGCAAGGCGCTGCTGTTCCGCTCACGTCGCAATCTCGACCCGGAGGACTTCGACATAGTGGCAGTCGAGATTGCCAGCCGCCGGCGCCACGTCCTCACCAAGGGGCTGATGGCGCGCTACGTCGCCCCCGGCCTCCTGGTCTACCTGCGGGCCGATGGTACCCTGGTCGCGGCCCCCTTCGATGTCGATCAGCTCAAGCTCACGGGGCCAGCGGTGCCGCTGGTGGAAGGGGTGGCAACCAAGAACTTCGGGGCGGCGGACATCGCCATCTCCCGGGAGGGGACACTGGCCTACATTCCCGGCCGCGCGACCGGCGGCGACGGTTCGGTCGAGGCGGTCTGGGTCGGGAGAGATGGCTCGGCGAAGGCGCTCGAAC
>JANOFA010001099.1:0-1835 GCA_031413355.1 Gemmatimonadota bacterium
GGCGGACTCGCTCCGGCGTCTGATTCACTGTCACATTCACTCCGAGGAATTCCACCCGGTCGCCGAACTTGGTGTAGGCTTGCTTGAAGCGGGGCAGCAGCTCCTCGCAGTTGCTGCACCAGGTGGCCCAGAATTCGATCAGCACCGGCTTCTTGCCGATCCACTGCCCCAGATCGACCGGCTTCCCGTCGAGATCGTTCACCATGACCACCGGTGCCTTGGCCCCGACGGCGATTCCTGTCTCGCCCTGCGCCTGCAGCGAGTTCCCGGACGACAGCGCGGCCAGCCCCACCAGCAGGCCGGTCACCACGACACCTGATCTCATGAGACTTTCCCCATCTGAATGAAGTAGTACTCCGCCATGCCCAGCAGGACCACGCCGGATGCCCGCTTGATCCACACCGTCCACTGCCCGCCACGGGGGAGCTGCGCACCATACCCCGCCAGCAGGCCGACAGCGACCAGCAGCGCGGTCATGCCGAGGGAGAAGACGAACAGGTAGGCGAATCCGAGCACCGCGCTGCCGGTGGCGGAGACGAAAGTCAGCGCCGCCGCGAACGCCGGTGCCCCGCAGGGCGCCGCCACGAGCCCCGAGGTGGCACCCATCGCGAACGCACCACCGAGGGAGCCCCCGCCGAACCGGCTGGCCCAGGTGGTCAGCCTGGCCGGCAGGACGACCGGGAAAACATCCAGCAGCGCGAGTGCAAAGAGCAGCAGCAGGTTGCCGATGGCAAAATAGGCCCAGCGGTTGGAGCTGATCGCGCCGAACAGTGAGCCGGTGAGTCCGGCCAGCAGGCCGAGCGCGGCGTAGACCAGAGCCACTCCGAGCACATAGGCCGCTGTGTAGGCCGCCGTACGGGCCCGGGAGCGGGAAACGGCACCGGTGCCGCCGAGCACGCCGGCCACGATCGGGATCATGGGGTAGACGCAGGGAGTCAGGCTGGTCACGAGGCCGGCCACAAACATGGTGGCAAGGCCCAGCAGCGGCTGGTCCCGTAACAGGTCGCCGACGGGAGCCAGCTGCGCGAGCGGAGTCAGTTGACGGAGGCGTGCAGCTCACCGCCCGATTGCTGGCCCGCCCGCCCGCCGTACCGTGTCTCGACGTATTCCTCGAGAATGGCCAGGAATTCGGAGACGATCGCATCGCCCTTCAGTGTCACCATCAACCGACCATCGACGAAGACCGGTGCCTTGGGCTCCTCGAAGGTGCCCGGGAGCGAGATACCAATGTTGGCGTGCTTGGACTCGCCCGGCCCGTTCACCACGCAGCCCATGACCGCGACCTTCAGCTCTTCCACCCCGGGATAGCGAGTGCGCCATACCGGCATCTGGTCCCGCATATAACCCTGAATGTCCTCGGCCATCTGCTGGAAAAAAGTGCTGGTCGTGCGGCCGCAGCCCGGGCAGGCGGTGACCTGCGGGGTGAAGCTGCGGAGAGAGAGCGACTGCAGGATCTGCTGAGCGACGAGCACCTCTTCGGTGCGATCCCCGCCGGGTTTCGGTGTGAGCGAGACACGGATGGTGTCGCCCAGCCCTTCCTGCAGCAGGATTGACAGTCCGGCGGCGCTCGCCACGATGCCTTTCATCCCCAGTCCCGCCTCGGTCAGGCCGAGGTGGAGGGGATAGTCGCCGCGGACAGCGAGCATCCGGTAGACGTCGACCAGGTCCTGGACCCCGGAGACCTTGGCGCTCAGGCGGTCCCCTCACGTACAAGCTGACCTCGACGAGCGACCCGGCGGTGATCCGGTTGTCGGAGGGCGCGACGGTGGTGGCCACGATCGTCGACGAGAGTCGCGCGCCGATCGTCGGTGCACGCGTGCGCGCCTACGACATGG
>JANOFA010001100.1:0-14255 GCA_031413355.1 Gemmatimonadota bacterium
CCCATTGGCACAGCCCAAATCCAAAATGCTCAGTTACGAGCGATTAACTTGCCACCACGACGGACAACCGATATGGAAATGTTGAGTTCTACAGTTGTATCGCCCCCATCCCCATTGCTGGTCGCCGTATCCGCTTCGCCCTCGTTGGGTGTGGGCGTATCGCGGAGAAGCACTTCGAGGCGCTCGAGCGGCACGCAGAGCGGGCGGAGCTGGTCGGCGTCTGCGACATCGATCCGGCGGCGCTCTCCCGCGCCGTCGCGCGGAGCGGGGTGGCGGGCTTCGCTTCGTTGGAGACGCTGCTCGCCGGCTGCAACGCGGATGTCATTGTCCTGGCTACGCCGAGTGGCATCCATGCCGCCCAGACGATCGAGGCGGCAGAGGCGGGGCGGCACGTCGTGACGGAAAAGCCAATGGCCACGCGCTGGTCCGATGGCCAGGCCATGGTCGCGGCGTGCGACCGGGCGGGCGTGAAGATGTTCGTCGTCAAGCAGAACCGGCAGAACGCGACCATCCAGCTGCTGAAGCGGGCACTCGATCAGCGCCGCTTCGGCAAGATCTACCTGGTTTCAGTCAACGTCTTCTGGAGCCGGCCGCAGGAGTACTACGACAGCGCGGCGTGGCGCGGCACCTGGGAGTACGATGGTGGCGCCTTCATGAACCAGGCGAGCCACTACGTGGACCTGCTCGACTGGCTGGTGGGCCCGGTGGAGAGTGTGCACGCCTTCACCGCGACACTCGCCCGCAACATCGAGGTGGAGGACACCGGTGTGGCCAGCGTGCGCTGGCGCAGCGGCGCCCTCGGTTCGGTGAGCGTGACGATGCTGGTGCACCAGAAGAATTTCGAGGGCTCGCTCACGATCATCGGCGAGAAGGGAACGGTGCGGCTCGGCGGGGTGGCGGTCAACGAGATCCAGCACTGGCAGTTCGCCGATGCGCAACCCGACGACGAACTGGTGCAGAAGGCGAGCTACGAGACGACGTCGGTTTACGGCCACGGCCACTCGCTCTACTATGACAACGTGATCCGGGCGCTCCGGGGCGAGGCGCCGGCGGAGACCGATGGCCGCGAGGGGCTGCGGTCGCTGGAGTTGCTCACCGGGATCTACCTGTCGGCGCGGGATGGCCGGACGGTGGGGCTGCCGCTGGATCTCTGATGCCTGTTCCCGAGATGATTCTGCAGCTGCGGGTGGAGGGGTACCGGGCGATGAGCTTGGCGAAAAAGCCCGCCATCGCCTAGGTCTCGATCTCCATGCAGGCCTCCAGCCCCTGACGCACGATGTCGGAGGAGAACGTCAGCCGCAGCAGGTCGCCTGCGGCGTAGGTGTATGCGCCGGGCAGAAAGGCCATGCTGGCGGACAGGTCTCCAGCGACCAGAACCACCTCACAGCCGGTGAGCGGTTGCCACCTGGCGCCGCCATCGCGGGACTTCTGCGCGGCTACGTGCAGGGTGCCGCCTGGAGTGGTCGTGGCCAGATTCACCGCGAGCGCCGTGATCGAGCCGCCTCGGGGCATGAGTCGACCACGCTGGGTGGCCGCATCGGTCAGCGCGACGCCGACGGCTCCCGCAGCCATCTGATTGCCCACTGTCCAGCCGAAGAGCGTCTGGCGGTGTCCCTCCGAAAAATTGATCCCGTTGCCCAGCAGGTCCGGATTGTTGGTGCCGTAGCGCCGGGTGGTCCCTTCCGTGTGGTTGTTCCGGGCGGTGATACCGGTGGCCACCACGCCGGCATTTTCCGCGATGCCGATTTGCACCCCACGCCATCCCTCCACCCAGTTGCCCTCGATCAAGACGTTGTCGCAGGGGAATTTGCGATTGGTGTAGACCAGGATGCCGTGCGTGTCCGGCGCGGTGCCCTCATACCAGACCCGGTTGCCCACGATCGAGATGCCGCGGGCATTGCACACCCGCATGCCATAACAACCCGCACCGAGTGCGGCGGAGGAGCGGATCACGTTGCCGCTGACAACGATGTTCCGATTCAGCCAGTTGCCGTTGATGTTGATGCCGTAGAATCCGCTGTTGCTGGCTGGAGCCTCGATGACATTGCCGACCACAGAGATATTCTCCCCGCCAAGGATGCGAAATGCGATGCCGCCGGCGTCGTTGACGGAGCCGTCCTCGCCCAGGGCCAGAAAGACGTTGCCGATGGCCACGGCATTTCTGGTATAGCCAAACTCGACGTTACGACCCTTGCATTGCTGAAAGACGTTGTTGACCACCCGGCCGCCGGAGTTGAAGGTCTTGCCGACCGGTGGGCCGGAGAAGACGCCGAAGAACCGGTTGTTGGTGCCGGGTGCTGACCCACGGGTCCGGAACCAGCAGGAGGCGATCTCGAAGTTCGTGCTGCCAACGCGGCGATCGGCGGTATCCCGGATGTTGATTGCGCCGGTGGTAGTCGTGCTCACGGTGGCACCGTCGGTGAAGAGGTCGAAGCCCACTCCTTCGATTGCGAATCCGTCCACGCCGAAGACCTCGACGTTCCAGTGGTCGCTCCCGGTTGGTTGCCAGATTGCGGTCTGCGTGATGACCGTTTTTCGCCCGCCCGCGCCGATGACCGAGACATTGTCGGCGGAGACATTGAGGAAGCCCTGGTCAGCCCGGACCGACAGCGCATCGAGGAGCAGGGTGATCGTCCGGTCGATCACGAGTGGTCCGCTGAGAAGATAGGTGCCCTGGGGCACATGCATCACGCCACCGGCGGGTGTCGCCTTGAAGGCGGCCATGAAGGCGGGCAGGTCATCCTGCAGCCCGTCTGCCGGCGCCCCGAACTGCCAGACGCTGGCGGCGGTTCCGGCTTGGGGTCTGGTCCTGGATGGTCCCGGCCATTCTGCGTCGGGCTGGCCAAGGATGGTCAGGCTGCCGGCAGCCTTGAGGAGGGCGCGGCGGGAGAGATCGGGCAGCATCGCAGTCTCCTTCAGGGTGATCGGTGCGCGGCGCGGGGATGCCGTTGAGGCCGGGCTCGGCCCGGGTGTAGACTACTACCTATTCCCCGGGGGCGCCGATATCTTGCCGTCCAGTTGAGCCCGTCACGTCAGCGGGTAGCAACGTCGGGACTCTCTCCCCGTCTTCATCTTACCACTCCGCTCATGGCTCTGGGCATCGCTCGGTTCGGGCGGCGGGCCTGCCTTCCGCGGGAGGACAATGCCGGAGCCTGACATGGGGACAGACCAGCGCGGGAACGACGAGCCCAGCCTGCTCGGCCTGCTCTCCGTCTTCGCCCGCCACCCGCGCGCAATTGCACTGTTCCCGGTCGCCGCCGCCCTCCTGGTCGTGCTGGTCTGTTTTGTCGTTCCCTCAGAATACACCGCGGTCACCACCTTCGTCCCCGAGGTTTCGTCCGATCAGCAGTTGCCTGCCGGCCTGTCGGGGCTGGCCGGACAACTGGGACTTTCGCTTGGGAGTGGCGCCACCACCTCCCCACGGTTCTTCGCCGACGTCTTGAAGAGCCGGGCGCTGATGGAGCGGGTCCTCCTGACCCGCTTTCCCGTTCCGGAGTCCAAGACACCCCGCGACAGTCTGCCCCTGCTCCAGCTGCTTGAGGTGGATGGCGACAACCCGGCCGACAGTCTCGAGCATGGTGTGAAAGAACTGGCTGGGATCGTGGGGGTGCAGGTGGACGCCGAGACGAACATGCTCACGTTGTCCGTGACGACGGTGGATCGTGACCTTTCGGCGGCGGTTGCGAGCGTCTTCCTGCGGCTCCTCAACGACTTCAATACCAATACGCGCCAGGGGAAGGGGCGGGAACAGCGCGCATTCGTCGAAGGGCGGTTGAAGGCCACCGCCGGAAATCTGCAGAACGCGGAGCTCGTGCTCAAGACATTCTATGAACGGAATCGTAGCTGGCAACAGTCGCCGGACCTGACCTTTCAGGAAGGGCAACTGCGTCGCCGGGTCGACCTACAGCAGGAGCTTTACCTGACGTTGAGCCGGGAATACGAGAAGGCGCGGATCGAGGAGGTGAATGATACGCCAGGCATCACGGTGATCGATCCGCCAGTGCCGGTGCAGAAGCGGTCGTTCCCGCACCCTGGCCTGTACGGCATCATGACGCTGGTGGTGGGGGTGGTGTGCGGACTCGGTTGGGCGCTGGTCGCGGAATTTCTCGCTCGGCTGCGGGCCGATGATCCGGCGGGCTATGCTCGCCTGACAAGCCAGCTGCCACGGCTGTCACGGGCCCCCCGCTAGCTGCCCGACGCATGTCGCCACACGGCGCAGTCTCCCATCGCCGCGTTGCCCGTCACACGCTGTGGAATGTTTTCGGGTACATGGCGCCGCTGCTGGTCGCGTTCTTCGCGCTACCGCCCACAGTGGCGCGGCTGGGGGTGGAGCGCTACGGCCTCCTCGCGCTGGTCCTCGTCGTCCACGACTATTTCAACTACTTCGATTTCGGCCTGGGCCGTGCGACGACCCGGTTCATGGCGTCCGCTCTGCATGATCCGGCGCGGCGGGATTCCGCCGGAGCCGTCCTCTGGACCTGCCTGCTGTTTCATATCGCACTCGGGCTGCTGGTCGGGCTGATCTTCTTCCTCGGGCTTCCTCTCGTCACAGACGGGCTGCTCGCCGGTTCGCCGGCGCTCCTGATCGAAGGCCGGGCGACGCTCCGCGTGGCGGCGCTCCTGGCGCCGGTGCTCCTCTTCATGATCGCGGTGCGTGGGGCGCTGGAGGCGGCTCAGCGGTTCGACCTGGTGAATGCTGTCAAGGTCCCGTCGAACGCGCTTACGTTCCTGTTGCCGCTGCTCGGTGCCGCCGCGGGGTTCGGTTTGCCGGGGATCATCGGCCTGTTCGTGGTCGCCCGCCTCATGGCGGGGCTGGTGTATCTGGCGCTCTGTCTCCGCGAGTTCCCTTCGGCTCGGGTGCCCCGGCTTGATCTGTCGCTGAGCCGGCCGCTCTTCGCCTTCGGTGGTTTGGTGATGGTCACCAACCTAGCCGGCCTGTTGTTGATTGACGGAGAGCGTTTTCTGATCAGCGCGCTCGCCTCGGTGGAGGCCCTGACGTACTACTCGGTGCCCAGCGATGCCAGTACGCGGCTGTGGATCATTCCGGCAAGTGTTGCCTCGGCACTGTTCCCGATGTTCAGCATCGCCGGGAGCGCCCCTGACACCCGCTCCGGGCGACTCTATGCCGACAGCACACTCTACCTGGTCATCCTCTTTGTCCCGCTCGTGATCGTGATCGAATCGTTCGCCGGATCGCTCCTGGGATTCTGGATGGGAAGGGAGTTTGCCGCGCGTGCGACGCTGGTACTGCAGGTGACGACGGTGGGGGTCTTCCTCGATGCGCTCGCCCGCATTCCGCTGACCTTCCTGCAGGCGACGGGACGTCCGGGCATCCCTGCGCGGATACGGATCTATCAACTGCCGGTCTACCTGCTCCTGTCAGCCTTCTGCATCACGCGATGGGGCATCACCGGCGCGGCATGGGTCTGGAGCGGACGAATCGCGTTTGAGACTGCGGTCCTTTTCGTCGTGACCAGCCGAGGCGGCTACGTTACCCTGCCGGCTGATGCGGCGGCACGACTCAACCGCGGCCTGCTGGCTTCCGCCGTTGTCCTTCTGTGCGGAGCGGTCGTGGCCTGGGTGGTGCCGGCAGGGTTCATGGCCCGGATCGCACTGACGGGCCTCCTCCTTCTCGGCTATGCGTGGTACGCGTGGCTGGCGCTGGTGGATCCGGGGCATCGCGAGAAGATCGGGCTGCTGCTGGCGCGGGCGACGCCCTCATGATTCCTGCTGTGCCAGGTATCGCCATCTCGCTGCCGGTGGGTTTCGGCCTGGTCCTGGCCCTAGTGGTGTCAGCCGGGGCCGCGGTTGGTGATTCCGTAGTGGCGGCGGGGTTGGGAGCGGCGGTGGTCGCGGCGTATCCGTTCGTGCGGGGCGCACGGCGCGGTGATTTCGATCCGTTGGAGCCGATCAACGGCTTCTTTGCCTACACCATCTTCACCATGCTGATCCGTGGCTGGGTGGACCTTTATTACGGCGGTCCGATCCTCGGTCCGCGGTATCGCGTCAGCTCCCCTGAATTCCGCAACCTGATGGCCTGGGTCTTTGGCTACACCGGGATGTTTCTCGTCGCATTCATGGCCGCGTACTACTCCCGGGTCGGACTGCTGGTCGCGAACGTCCTGCCCGCCCCCCGCCTGCGTCCGCTCTCCCGATTCGCGGTCTCGATCGCGCTGGTGGCATCGCTGCTCGCAAGTCTGCCCGCGGCCGTCTTCCTGCGCGGCCGACTCGGCGCGGCCATTGCCCAGGGCAGCTACCTGGCCACATCCCGTGGCGGCGGGCTCTCTGGCGTTTCATTCCTGCTGCGGTTTGCGCTGGTTGGCGCCTTCCTCGCGGTCCTGTACAACGCCCGTCGACGACCCCGTGTGCCACTGCTGGCCGCGTGCACCTACGCCCTGCTCATCTCGCTAACCGTGTTCACGCTGCTACCCACCAAGATCATCGTCGCGAATACACTCCTGCTCCTGGTGGGCGCGGTGCACTACCTCCGACGGCCGGTGACCGTCCGCTCGCTTGTCTTCGCGGCGTTCGGTGGCCTGCTGCTGGTGCCTATCATGGCGGCGTACAGGTACGGGCAGTCACCGGCTGAAATCTGGCACCTCGTCAAGTCGCTGCCGTCGGAACCGTACCTGATCATCGCCGGACTATTTCAGCGTTCCTTCGGGGCGGACAGCTTCCTTGTGATTCTGGATTCCGTCGATCACGGGCAGCCGTTCGAGCTCGGCCGCACGTTTGCGGGGTTGTCGTGGTGGTGGGTTCCGCGGGCGCTGTGGGACGCGAAGCCGCTGACCTACGCCATCGAGTTCTGGGCGACCTACCTCCGGCAGAGCGCCTACTTTCCGCCGAATGTCTCCGCCTCGCCCACCATGGTCGGCGAACTCTATCTCAACTTCTGGTGGCCGGGAGTCCTGCTTGGTGGCATCGTGGCCGGCTGGCTTTACCGGGTGGTTTACGCCTGGTTCAAGCGAGTGCCGCGCAGCGAGGCGAGTGTACTGCTCTATATCTTGACCGTCGCCGTGATGATAAAGGCCGTCGAGGCGCCGATCACCGATCACATGACCGAGGTCGTCGTGAACGTGTCGATCTGCCTGGCCGTGCTGTTCGGGATACACGTGCTGCTTGCGGTGGCGAGGGTGCGGCCGCCTGGCGAGCAGGGCGCTGTGGCTTCCGCCGAGAGAGGTGGCCATGCGCGTCGGCTTTGACGCCTCCGCCCTCGGCGCCCAGACCACCGGGGCGGGGGAGTATCAGCGCCAGCTGCTCGCCACGCTGCCGGACGCAGACCCCGCTGTGGAGCTGGTCGTGTACACCGCCCGGGGTGCACCGATGGTCGTGGGTGGTTCCGCAACCCAGCACGAGATGCCCTGGGCCACCGGCAACCGGGCCCGGCGTATCCTTCAGGGCGGCTGGGCCTGGCGGCGACGGTGGCGCGCCGATCGTCTCGACCTGCTGCACGTGCCGTTCTACTATCTGCCACCCGGAGCGCCGCGACGGAGCGTCGTCACGATCTACGACGCGCGCTTCCTGCGCTATCCCGAGACGTATCAACGGGCACGGCATGCATTCCTCCGGACCGCGGTGCCCTGGTCGCTTCGGCGGGCCGGCCACATCATCACCATCTCCGAGTTCACCAAGCGCGAGCTGGTGGAGCTGCTGGGGCTACCGCCCGACAAGATCAGTGTCACCCTGCTCGCTCCACGCGCGGAGTTTGTCCGGGTGGAGGATGAGGCCTGGCTTGCGCAGGTGCGTGCCAGGTATGGATTGCCGGAGCGCTTCGTCCTCAGCACCAGCACGCTCGAACCGCGGAAGAACCTGAGCCGCGCGGTCGAGGCGTTCGCGGAGCTGCGGCGGCGTGGGGTGCCACACTCGCTGGTTCTGGCCGGCGTTCGCCACTTCGGCATCGGCGACCTGGAGCAGGCGATCACCCGCCATGGCATGAGGGACAGCGTCCGCGTGCTGGGGTACGTGGAGGATTCTGACATGGCATCACTCTACACGCTGGCTGACGCCTTCATCTATCCGTCTCTCTACGAGGGCTTTGGCATCCCTCCACTCGAGGCCATGGCCTGCGGTACCCCGGTTGTCGCCTCCAACGTGACGTCGATTCCCGAGGTGGTCGGTGAGGCGGCCTGCCTGGTGGATCCGCGCGATGTCGGGTCGATCGCGGATGGGTTGGCCAGCGTCCTGACCGATCCGCTCCGAGCGGCAGAGCTGCGTCTGGCCGGTGCCGAGCGGGTGCGCACCTTTTCGTGGGAGCGTACCGCGCGGGAGACGGCGGCGGTCTATCAGCGCGTCCTGCGCGGGCTCGGATGACACCTCGCCCTGTTGGGCTTCGGGCCGGATGACCGCGGTCCCGGCACCGAGTGGCGCCACCCTCCTGTTCCTTGTAACGGAGGATTGGTATTTCGCCTCCCATCGGCTTCCGCTTGCCCGTGCGGCGGTGACGGCGGGTTACCGCGTCGTCGTGGCAACGCGCGTGCAGGAACACGGTGACGCCATTCGCGGCGCTGGGGCCGAACTCCGCCCGCTCGGGTGGCGCCGTTCCGGCAACTCGCCTCTGTCGCATCTGCGGGCCCTGGCCGAGGTGATGCGAGCGTACCGCGAGGTGCGGCCGGATCTGGTGCATCATGTGGCGCTCAAGCCGGTCGTGTTCGGCAGCGTCGCGGCGGCGTGGACCGGCGTGGCCGCACGGGTGAATGCGCTGGCGGGCCTGGGATTTGTCTTCAGTTCGGACACGCTGCGGGCGCGACTGCTGCGACCGCTCCTCTCGGGGCTGCTGCGGCTGGCGCTGCGGGGCCGTCGCCAGCGGGTGATCGTCCAGAACGCCGATGACCGGGATGCCGTGATCGCGACGCGCCTCGCGCTTCCCGGTCAGGTGCGGCTCATCCGCGGCGCGGGGGTGGATCTCTCGGAGTACGCCAAGCCGACGGGGCGGGGCGGCGCACCGCCGATGGTGGTGCTCGTGGCGCGGATGCTGTGGGACAAGGGCGTGGGCGACTTCGTCGCGGCGGCGGAGCTGCTGCGGGGGCGCGGTGTCGCGGGGAGGTTCGTGCTGGTGGGCGATCCCGATCTGGACAACCCGGGAGCGGTGCCGGTTGCGCAGTTGCGCGAGTGGCACGAGCGCGGGGTGGTCGAGTGGTGGGGCCGACGTAATGATGTGCCAGCCATCCTGGGTGCGGCCGCCATCTTCTGCCTGCCGACACGTTACGGTGAAGGCATTCCCAAGAGCCTGCTGGAAGCGGGCGCCGCCGGACTCGCGCTCGTGGCCACAGACACCCCGGGCTGTCGTGACGTGATCAGTGACGGGGAGAACGGGGTGCTCGTCTCGCCAGGAGACTTGTCCGCACTCTCGGCGTCGCTGGAGCGACTGCTCACCCAACCTGGGCTGCGCGAACGACTCGGTGCAGCCGCCCGGGAGACGGTGCGTCGCGATTTCAGTGTCGAGCAAGTCTGTCGTGAAACCCTCTCCGTCTATCGAGAGGTGCTGGGCTGATGCGGCTGCTCGTGACCGGGGCGAACGGCTTTGTCGGTACCGCGGTCTGTGCTGCGGCCGAGGCGGCGGGTTGCGACGTCGTTCGAGCGGTGCGGACGGTGACGGATGGCGGCGCAGGCGCGATCGGAGTGGGGAACATCAACGCCGGGACGGATTGGGGCAGGGCGCTGGTCGGCGTGCACCGCATCATCCATCTCGCCGCGCGGGTCCATGTGCTGCACGAGACCGTGGCCGATCCGCTCGCCGCATTTCGGGAGGTGAATGTCGCCGGGACGGGTGCCCTCGCCGAGCAAGCCGCGCGTGCGGGCGTGTCGCGACTCGTATTCGTCAGCAGCATCAAGGTGAATGGCGAGCAGACCTGGCCCGGCGTGCCGTTCCGCGAGGAGGATCGGCCGGCGCCTGAGGATGCGTATGGTCAGTCGAAGCTCGAGGCGGAGCAGCTGCTGGCGGACATCGCCGCTTCGAGCGCGCTTGAAGTGGTCGTCGTGCGTGCGCCGCTGGTCATTGGTCCCGGCGTGGGCGGCAACCTACGGCGGCTCATGCAGCTGCTCAGTCGCGGGCTGCCGCTTCCCCTCGGGGGCATCAATAACCGTCGGAGCCTTATCACACGTGCCAACCTCGCCACGCTGCTGATCGCCGCCACCCATGAGCCTGGGGCGCGGGGGGAGCTGTTCCTCGCCGCGGACGAACCGGCGCTCTCCACGCCCACCCTGGTTCGGCTGCTGGCGCGCGGTCTCGGCCGGCGTGCGCGACTCATCCCGGTTCCGACCGTACTGCTCACCGCAGCAGGTCGACTGGTCGGCAAGGGACCCGAAGTGGCGCGCCTCACCGGCTCGCTGGAGCTCACTGCGGCAAAGTCCCGGCGGGTGCTGGGGTGGAAGGCGGCTGAATCCCTGGAGGACGGCGTGGTGCGGGCCGCCGAGTGGTACGTCGCACGAGGGGGTCTGGGGTGATGCCGGTCCTCGTGCTGTTCACGGTGGGGTCTGCCCTGAGCGCATGGTGGCTCACCCGCTGGGTGCTCCGGCACGCCCCGCTAGATCATCCGACGACGCGCAGCTCCCACGAGCGGCCCACGCCGCGGGGCGGCGGGCTGGCGATCGTGGTGACGACGCTGCTCGGGGCGGGGGTGGCCGTATCGGTGGGGATGCTCGACCCCCACCTCGGATTGGCGCTGGGCGGCGGCGGTTCCTTCGTCGCGGCCGTCGGGTGGTGGGACGACCGCGCCGGCGTGCCACCGCGGCTGCGGCTCGCCGCCCATGCACTGGCGGCGACCTGGGCGCTCTGGTGGCTGGGCGGGCTGCCCATGATCATGCTGGGCTCAACCCGGGTTGAACTTGGCCTCCTCGGCAGCCTGTTGGGCCTCGCGGGCATCGTGTGGGCCATCAACCTGTTCAACTTCATGGATGGGATCGATGGGATCGCCGGGGTGGAGGCGAGCTGTGCCGGTCTCGGAGGCGCACTACTCCTCATGGGTCACGGTGCGAGCGGGGGCGCCGTGGTGCCACTCCTCATCGCCGGTGCCTCACTCGGGTTCCTGGCGTGGAACTGGGCGCCAGCCAGGATCTTCATGGGTGACGTCGGCAGTGGCTACCTCGGCTTTGCCTTTGCGGTCCTGGCTATCTGGTCGGAGGATCAGGCCGGACCCTCGATCATGTCCTGGGCAGTGCTGTCGATGGTGTTCATTCTGGATGCGACGGTGACGCTGATCCGTCGGGGGCTGCGGCGGGAACGGGTCACGGAAGGGCATCGGCATCATGCCTACCAGCGACTGGTGCTGGCGGGCTGGTCCCACCGCGCCGTCACCTCCGCCGTCCTCGGCCTGAATGTGGTTCTGATCGGGACAGCACTGCTTCCGCCACTCACCGCCCTTGCCACCGCAGTTGTGTTGTGCGGTGTGAGTTACCTCGTGGTGGAGCGGGTTCGGCCGATGTGAGTCCATCGGGCCGGCCGGTGGGCGTCGAGGCTACATCGCTCCGCGATAA
The DNA here is from genome assembly GCA_031413355.1 of Gemmatimonadota bacterium. GTDB lineage: Bacteria > Gemmatimonadota > Gemmatimonadetes > Gemmatimonadales > GWC2-71-9 > JADJOM01. The sequence goes on from JANOFA010001100.1 coordinate 11,473, forward strand.
CCTGTCACGAGTGTTCGGTCGGGTAGCGTTGCGTCGCTCTTTCGGCCCAGGAAATAGACCCCCGATGCCGCATCGAGCGCCCCTGGTGTGTCAATCAAGGCATAGTCGAAGTATTTCAGCGGAAACGCGGTCAGGGCGGCGACGCCGCGCAGCAGCGCCCGCGGCAGCCGCCGAGCGGTGAAGCTCAACAGGAAGTACTGCCACGCCCACGCCAGGGCCATTCCCGGTCCGCAGGATGCGCCGCTCTCAATCTCCTCGAAGTGCCGGAACAGCCGCCGGTGGCCCAGGTGGGTGAACCGGGTGAAGTCATACGGCCCCATGTGCACCTGTTGCATGAACGGTGTCTCGCCGTACACGACCCCGTCCGGCTTCAGCACACGATGGATTTCGGCGACACAGCGCGCAGGATCCAGCACATGCTCAAGCACCGCCTGCACGATTACCCCGTCGAAGGACGAATCGATGAACGGCAGGTCGTGGCCATCACAGATCATCATCGTTCGCGGCCCGAGGGCCAGGTCCGTTTCGACCAGCTCAAGTGCGGGGTGGGTCGCCAGCGATTCCATGCCGTTGCCGAGGATGCTGCCACCCACCACCAGGACCCGCGCCCGTCGGGCCGGGGTGGCCAGGGCAGTCAGTAGCTCGGCAAAGCGGGCATAGTTACGCGCCGCCTTGACGTTGTGTCCGATTCGCGGCATCACCCGACTGAAGGTGTCCTTGAGAATGCGGTCGGATGACCGGAAGGTGGTTTCCCTGCGCGCGAGGAAGTCGGCGATGTCGAAGATGCTCTTCGCCTCGTTGATGAGCACCGGGACGCCGTCGGTGATTGGGTACCGCGTGGCGCAGGCGGAGCCAGTGCAGCTTGCCGCCTCATCTGTCCAGCCGAGTGTCGCGGTGCACCGCGGGCAGCGAAGCAGGGCCTGCAGGTCGGGTGTGAGTCTGAGACTGGCCATCGGGTTCGTGTCAGGCGCCGGAGGAGGTGGCAGGATAGAGCGCACGCTCAACGGAGGCGACCAGCGCATGCCCCAGCGCCAGGTGCGCTTCCTGTATGTGCTGCGTGTCCTGGCTCGGCACACGAACCACCAGGTCCGCATGGGTGAGTGCGGTCCCGCCCGTCTCGCCAGTCCAGAGGATGGTCACCAGGTTGCGGGCCCGCGCCGTCGCGAGCGCCTGCACAATGTTGGCGGAGCTGCCGCTCGTGCTCAGCGCCAGGAGCACATCCCCGGGCCGGCCCAGTGCATCCACCTGCCGCGCAAAGACCTCCGCGTAGCCCCGGTCATTCGCCGTGGCGCTCAGCACTGCCCCATCGGCGGTCAGCGCGATCGCGGCAAGTCCGGGACGCTCGCGCTTGCGGTCGAGCAGGTTCACAAATTCCGCCGCCAGGTGCTGGCAATCGGCCGCGCTGCCCCCATTGCCGCAGAGCAACAGCTTTCCTCCCGCCCGGAACGCATCCGCCACCAGCCCCGCCGCACGTCCGAGGTCCTCCGCCGCACTCTCAGCGGTCCGACGCATGACGTCGGCGCTGCCGTGGAGGTGGGCGCGGATGAGGTCTGCTGCAGGCGGAACGGGCATCAATGGGGACCAGTGACGGGGGAGCGGGCTGCCTTCGGCGGGGGTGAAGCTAGCCCGCATCCGGACGGAGGGGCAAGCGTAACAACGGTGTCCCGACCGGGGTAGTGCAGGTGAATTCATCTGACTGCCATTCGTGACCATAAGTCACATGGCGGCTATTGGTTGACTCGCCCAGTGTGGCCGCTACATTCCGCCGGGTAGACCCCGTAGCCGGCCCCCTTCACCCGGATCACATGCCCCGACCATTTCGGGACGGACTCCGCAACCGCCACCTGTTCGCGCTGGACCTGGCCCTCCTGCCGCTGGCCACACTGCTGGCCATGGTCGTTCGGTTCGAGGGTCTGCGCTGGCCCGAGGTCTACGCGGCCATTGTGCCGACGTATCTCGCCTTTGCGCTGCCGGTCAAGCTCGGCTTCCTGATCTATTTCCGGTTGTATCGACGGCTCTGGCGCTTCGCCAGCGTGTCGGAGCTGGTGAGTATCCTCTCCGCCACGGTGGCCTCCAGCGCCATCTGTTTCGTTCTCGGTGTCTGGCTCCTGCCCGCGACCGGTCTCACTCCCGTCCGCTTGTCGATCGGCGTATTGGTCCTTGACAGCCTGTTCACCGCCGTCGCCATCACTCTGCCGCGCCTGGTCTTCCGGACCATCTCATGGTATCGCGATGGCCGGCCCGACTACGGGGCCAAGCGGGTGCTGATCGCCGGTGCGGGAGTCGCGGGGGGGCTGCTGGTCAAGCAGCTGCGGAGCAACAAGCAGCTCAGGCTTCAGCCGGTGGGCTTCGTCGACGACGATTTCACCAAGCAGAAGCACCGGCTCTACGGCCTGCCCGTTCTCGGCCGACTGGCCGACACCACCAGCGTGTGCCACGATCACAGTGTGGCCGAAGTGCTGATCGCCATGCCCACCGCCGCGGGCGATGTGGTGCGGGATCTCGTGCGGGCCGCCAATGCGGCTGGCGCCGGCACACGGACGCTACCCGCCTTCCCCGATATCATCTCCGGCCGGCTGCAGCCTGGCGCGCTGCGCGATGTCGAGATTCAGGACCTGCTCCGGCGTGAGCCGGTCAAGATCGACATGCACCGGGTCCAGGGCCTTGGCACAGAGCGCACAGTGCTGGTGACCGGTGCGGGTGGCTCGATCGGCTCGGAGCTCTGCCGCCAGATCTGCCAGCTCGAGCCAGCACGCCTCGTCCTGCTCGGTCACGGCGAGAAC
>JANOFA010001101.1:0-7707 GCA_031413355.1 Gemmatimonadota bacterium
CGAGCAGCTGCTCGACCTTGCGCGAGATCGCGTGATTGTCGGTAGATGCGCTCATGGGGGCGGCTTGGGGTTTCATGAGGAGTGGGAGTCGGTCAGGGCGAAGTCGGTGCGAAGCTCCGCGGTGGAGCTTCCGCCGATCCATGCATGGAACTGCCCGGGTTCGATCGTCAGCCGCATGGTGCGGCCATAGAATGCCAGGTCGCTGGCCGACAGCCGAAACGCGATCGCCCGCTGCTCTCCCGGGGCGAGGCGCACCTTCTCGAAGGCCTTGAGTTCGCGCACTGGCCGGGTCACACTGGCCGCCAGGTCCCGCAGGTAGAGTTGGACCACTTCCTCGGCCTCCCGATCACCGCGGTTGGTGACATCGGCGGTGAGGACGATGGTGTCGTTCATGGTCATCACCGGACTGCTGACCCGGATGTTCGTGTATTCGAACTCCGTGTACGAGAGGCCGAATCCGAACGGGAAGAGCGGAGTGTAGCTCACATCGAGATGAAATGAGGTGTTCCCGACCGAGAGCTGCGGGGCCCGGGCCTCGATGTCGTCGATGTGCGCGTACGTCTCCGGTGTCGGTGGCTTGCCGGTGTGCTTGTGAGCGTAGTAGATGGGAATCTGACCCGTGACCCTGGGGAAGGTGACGGGGAGTTTGCCCGAGGGCGCGGCGATGCCGAAGAGAAGATCGGCGATCGCCGGTCCGCCCATGGTGCCCGGATGCCAGGCGCAGAGCAGCGCCTGGACCTGACCCAGGATGCGCTCAAGCGCGAGTGGCCGGCCGGCCATCAGTACGAGAACGATCGGCTTGCCTGCAGCGGCGAGGGCGACGATCAACTCCTCCTGCACTCCGGGCAGCCCGATGTCGGCGCGACAGTGCGCCTCGCCCGACAGGATGGCCTCCTCGCCCAGAAAGAGAATCACCGCGTCGGACCGTTCGGCCAGCGCCACCGCATCAGCGAAGCCGGAGCGGTCCCGGCTGCGCGTCGTCTCCAGACACCGAACATGCTCGACACTGACCCGGTCGCCCACCAGGTCACGGATCGACTGAAGCGCGGTCCGGCTGTACTGCGCATCGCCATCAAAGGTCCAGGTCCCCAACTGCTCGTGCGGATCATCGGCCAGCGGCCCGATCACGGCCAGGGAATGCAGCGCATCGGCGGCCAGGGGCAGGGTGCCGTGGTCGTTCTTGAGCAGTACCATGCTCTCGAGGGCGGCCTCCCGGGCGGCCTGGAGATGCTCGGGATTGGCGGCGACCGGAAAACGGCTGGGATCGGTATACGGATTGTCGAAGAGGCCGAGGCGAAACTTGGTGCGGAGCACATTCCCCGCCATGGTATCGAGCTGCACCGGCGAGATGCGCCCCTCCTGCACCAGCGACTGGAGGTGGTCCGCGTAGGTCGTGCTGTTCATCTCCACGTCGCACCCGGCGTTGGCCGCCTCGTAGGCCGACTCCCGATCGTCGGCGGTCAGGCCATGCACGGCGAGCTGACGAACCGAATCCCAGTCGCTCACCACGAACCCGTCGTAGTGCCACTCGTCGCGGAGGATCCCCTTGAGCAGCATCTCATTGCCGGTGGCGGGCACCCCGTTGAGATCGCTGAACGAGGTCATGATGCTCGCTGCCCCGGCATCCACCGCCGCCTTGAACGGTGGGAGGTGGACGTTGCGCAGTTCGTGCTCGGGGATGTTCGTCGTGCTGTAGTCCTTGCCGCTTTCGCACGCACCATAGCCGGCGAAGTGCTTGGCGCAGGCGGCGATGCTGCCGTGGTCGTAGAGCCGCTCGCCCTGGAAGCCGGAGACCATCGCCGCGCCGAGCAGACTGGTCAGCCAGGGATCCTCCCCCAGTGATTCCGCCACCCGCCCCCAGCGGGGATCGCGCGCGATATCAATCATCGGGGCGAAGGTCCAGTTCACCCCCGAGGCGGCGGCCTCGAGCGCAGCGATCCGTGCTCCGCGCGCGATGAGATCGGGATTCCACGAAGCGGCCTGACCCAGCGGGATGGGAAAGACGGTGGTGAAGCCGTGAATGACGTCCCGGCCGATCAGGAGGGGAATCCCGAGCCGGCTCTCCTCCACCGCAATGCGCTGCAGCTTGTTGACCGCGTCCACCTGGACCTCGTTCAGGATGGACCCGACGCGACCCTCACGCAGGGCCTGGCGCAGCTGATCGGGCACCTGTCCGCCCGCCGCCGGCACCAGCGCCAGCTGGCCGATCTTCTCCTCCAGCGTCATCTGTCGCAGCAGCTCGTCGATCCGCTGCTCGAGGAAAGCCGGATCGTCGGCCGGCTCGCTCAGGTCGGTAACCGGTCCCATAGCCATGGCGGAAGTCGGTGATGAGTCACGGCGGCTGGACCGAGCCGCCGGCGTCTTACCAGCCAACCGTCATGTAGGTGCGAATTTCCCACTCCTGGCCGTCCCGTCCGGGAGCGGTCGGATCGCACACCAGTGCTCCACTGGAGTTCGCCACCGTGTCGGGGCAGTAGCGGGGCGACAGGCGGTCGAGCGAACGCCAGGTCCCGCGGACTCCCAACCGGGTCGCCGGAAGATCCCACCACTTGGGCTGTCCCAGGGAGTACGACAGGTCGCCCATCAGCTGCATCGGGAAGGTCAGGTTGAAGTCGCGGTGGTAGTCGTACGGACCCCAGTCATTGAACTTCGCCGATGTGACCAGCTTGAAGTGATCCTTGACCAGCCGCATATCGCCGCCGTAGCGGCGGACCAGCCGGGGGCTGTCGCCATTCGGCTCGCCGGTGCCGCCGAACAGGTTCACGATGAAGCGGAGGTCGGGCCGGAGCTGGGAGACGATGCGGGTCCGCACTTCCCAGAGATCCCGGGCCGGCGGTGCGCCGGGGAAGGGGAAGGTGGTCCGGCCATCCGCGAAGATGCCGATGGCGGCATCCTGGGTGGTGGGGTGGTGCTTGTAGGTGAAGGCGGCGCTCACCGCGAGCTTCGCGTCCTCGCGCAGGTCGCTGTCCCAGGCGTACATCCAGGAGGCCGGGGTGGGGTCGTAGGTCACCAGCAGCTCGCCAGCCGTTGTCTGGCGGTTGGCCCGGACGGCGAAGGGATCGTCGAGAATGTTGCGGGGCCGGCCGGGCGCAGGCGTGTTCCTGGGCATCGGCCCGACGATCGGCTTCTGCCACAGGAAGTTCGGCGCGATCTGGAAGTCACCGAAGGTGTACGTCACGCCGGTCATCGCATTCCACTGGTTGCCCAGGCCGCTGTCCTTGAGGTACCAGCCGGTGAAGGTCTGCACCGAGGTCGGGCCGCCTTCAGCGACCAGACCCAACGCCGCGCCCTGCCCGTACCAGTTCCACCGGCCGCTCGAGACAGTGAGCTTGGCCTTGGCGCCAAAGGCGTCCTTGGAGCGGATCCGGTCCTGCAGCACCCGGTAACTGCCCGGCGCACCGGCGATCAGCTGGAAGGTCTCGCCGACCTTGGTGTCGCCCGACCAGATGCCGCCCAGCTCGATGCCGACGGGACCGCGGGTGGTGGCGATGGCCAATGTCGCCTTGCGGGTCGGCGGCGTCGGCACGGCGAACGAGCTGCTGGTTGACCGCTGGCTGGCGATGTCTTCCTGGTAGATGCCGGCGACATCGAAGTTCCCGAAGCGACGACGGTACTTCGCCAGCAGCGAGGGGTTGGCGCCCCACCACAGTTCGGGACCAAAAGCCACCTTCAGGCCGGCGAGCTGCTTCTTGCCGGTGAACTCAGTACCCAGCGGGGCTTCACCGTTGTAGATGTCGATGTTCGGGCCGTAGTTGGCCTCGCGGTAGAGGCCGAAGAAGTCGCCCTCGTAACCCCAGTGGTAGTGGCCGGTCCGGTAGAAGCCATCCAGGGTGAAGAGACGTTCCTCCCACTTGAGGCTGGCGCGATAAACCTTGACCCGCTCGATGCCGTTCAGGGTGAGCGGCTGCCCGTTGGCGTCTACCGAGCGGGTGCGGCCCCGGTTCTCATAGAAGATCTGGTCGATCGGGTTGTCGGGAACGTTCCCCAGCACGTTCAAGGACAGGGAGGCCATCACGTTGTCGGCCGGATGGGACTCGAAGTCGGCGTAGTACGACTCGAGGTGATCGAATCCCTTGAACGACGGCGAGGCGGTGGTGCTCGGCGTGGTTGACGGAGGGGTGCTGAGGTTGCTGCCGCCGGTCTTGAAGGTGGAGAGCTCGAGCCGCATGCCGCTCACCCGGAACTTGCTGGCCAGTCCGCTGGCTGCAGCGGCCTGGTCGCCCCGTGCCCGGAGCGCCATCTCTTCCGGCTGGATGGCGGCGAAGTGCGCCTGGATCGCGGCCAGGCCGGTGCCCGGCCCGTACGGGTTCAGCCGGTTGACCTGCTGAAGTGCGTAGTACGCCGCCCGGGGGTACAGCTGGAACTGGCCCCGGGCGTCGGTGGGCCCCTTGGCCATGATTCCCCACCACTCCTCATTCATGTTGTTGTCGCCGGGTATGAAGTCGTCCAGGTAGGCCTGATTGGGCCAGGAGGCGTTGTTGTCGTGGACATCGAGCCCCACCTCCTGCCCCGCCTTCCACCACCCGTCGGTCCACTGAAAGGTAAGCCCGCCGATCGAGTTGCCGACCAGCCCCTTGCCGCTGGACTGCTCGTAGATCTCCTGCCACTGCCCCAGCAGGTACCTGGTCTGCATGACCTGGTCTTCCCGCATGTCCCGGGCATTGTAGGCATCAGACCCGAACTCGGTGAACATCACCGGCAGGCCGAGCTTCTCCTTGACGACCTTGAAGAGGTCGCCGAAAGAGATCCCGCGGTAGACATTGGCCCCGAAGACGTCGAGCCCCTTCGTTTCCTCGGCGATGATATCGATGTACTGGAGATCGCCGTTGGCCATCGCCACCGGGCGGTCGGGGTCGACGGCCTTGATCGCGCCGATCACCTCGCCGAACAGCGAGTAGAGGTAGCGGGCCTTGGCGGCGTCGCGCTCGCCCTGGGGCAGGGCCTCGGTCGCCGCCGACTTCCAGGTGAGCCCATAGTTGTTTTCGTTGCCCAGCAGCCACATCAGGACGCCGGGTGTACCACGGAACTCCTCGGCCAGCGCCGAGATCTCGGCCACCAGGGCCGTGCGGACCCGGGGGTTGGAGTAGTCGGTATTCGCACTGTACGACCCGCCGATCGTGACACCGTAGCGGCCCATCGCATGGTTGAGGACCGTGAAGATGCCGTACTGCTCATAGATGAAGCGGACCCAGCGCGGCGGGATCCCCGCATATTGGCGGATGGCATTGACCCCCATGCTCTTGAGGAGCGGCATCTCCCGGTCGAGCGCAGCCTTGATGAAATCGTCGGGCTGGCTCCAGAGGCTGTAGGCGTAGTTGGTGCCGATGGGGAAGTAGTCCCAGTTCACGCCGAGGACCATGAAGTCGCGGCCGTCGACCGTGAGCCGGAACCCCGCCGCGTCCGACACGACCTGGATACTGGGGGACTGTGCCGCAAGAGTCGGGGCGGCGGTCAGCACCAGGGCGGTTGCCACGGCAACGTGCCTGCCGAGGGTCCGGAGGGCACAAGCTCGAGTCGGGCTCATCAGAGCCTCCTCACAGGGGGAGCGGCGCGATGGTAGGACCGCGACCGGGGTCAAAACGACTTTGTTCGGGTAGAGAACAAAGTGTCCCTCGGTCCGGTCTATGTCAAGATGTGGGGTGGGGCTGAGGCAGTCTGGCCGCACACGGGGGGCAGGGTCGACGACCGCCCGGTCCCCGCAGGGTGGGCCAAGTCCGGCGCCGGAGTCGCGGGCCGGCTCGGGGAAGCCCGACCGTCTCCCCTGGGTTCGTCTCGGGAGGGTGCCGACGGTGAGCGAGGCGGCAGCTCGCGGAGGCCAGGGCCGGCCTCTTTTCCTGTCCGTTTCCGGGACGACCGATTCCACAACCGGGCGAAGCGGCCTGACAGTCATCCGTTAACCATTGCCCGGCAACACTTTACCGGCTCGCATTGCGGCACGCCCCCTGCCTTTGCCCCCCCAGATCCACCTGGGAGCACCACCATGTCCGTCACCCCGACCGGCACCGAGTCCGACACCGCCGCCGCTGAGCTGCAACACTGGGCGCAGGGCGTCGAGGCCGTCTCCTGCGGGCGGTACGAGGTCAGGCGGTTGATCGCGCGCGGCGGCATGAGCGTGGTTTTGCTGGGGTGGGATCGGCGGGAGGGGAAGCATGTTGCCCTAAAGCTGCTGGACCCATCCTACGGGGTCACGCTGGAGAACCGGGAACGGTTCCGGCGCGAGGCCCGCATTTCCCGCGACATGGCGCACCCGCATATCGTGCCCTGTTACGGCTCGCTGCATCAGGGTCAGTTGACGCTCACCGTGCTGCGCTACATCCCCGGCCAGTCCCTCGCCGAACGGCTCGATGGCGACCAGCAACTCACCGTTCGGGCCGCGCTGGCCATCCTCATTCCGCTGGCCGATGCGCTGTCGCACGCACACGAGCGGGGCGTGATCCATCGGGATGTGAAGCCGGCAAACATCCTCCTGCACCAGGACGACAACTGGGCCTTCCTCACCGACTTCGGGGTGGCCACCCTGCGTACCTCGGAGCATTCCCGCTCCGAAGTCGCCAAGGGTTTCGGGACGCCCGCCTACATGGCGCCGGAACAGGTCCTCGGCAAGTGGGACGCGGATGCCCGGAGCGATATCTACTCGTTAGGCCTGGTGGCCTATCAGTCGCTGGCGGGACGGCTGCCGTGGATGAGCGAGACCACGATGGGCCTGGCGGTGCAGCGCACCGCCTGGGACGCGCCGCCGCTCCGGAAGTTCGCTCCCGAGGTGCCCGAACGGCTGGCTGCGATCATCGACAAGTGCCTGGCGCGTGACCCGAAGCAGCGCTGGCGCAGCATGGCGGAGCTCTGTCGGGCTCTGGAGCGCTGTCGCGCGCGGCTCATCGCGGCGGAGGCCAAGCCATCCCGCTTCGGCGGGTGGCTTGAGCAGTGGTACGGACGCGCACTGTCGGCGGTCCCGAGATTGGCGTCCCTGTTGGTGTGAGGCAGGGGCACGTGCAGTCGGGCTGCACCCTTGCCAGCCCGCAACGCACACCTTACTTCCAAGCGGCTGTATCCAAACCCATCAGTCCCGAGGCCATCGTGACCCGCACTGTTCGCCTGAGTTTTGCCGTCGCCCTCTCTCTCCTCGCCGGGAACGGCACGGCCTTCTCGCAGTCCGCACCCGTCGCCCAGATCATCCCCAAGGTGGACACGCTGCACGGCGAGGTGCGGGTGGACAACTACGCCTGGCTCCGGGAGAAGACCAATCCCGCTGTCATCGCCTATCTCGAGGCCGAGAATCGCTGGACCGACTCCCATCTCCAGCACACCACGGCAGTCCGGGAGCAGCTCTACAAGGAGATGCTCGGCCGCATCAAGGAAACCGATCTGTCGGTGCCGTACCGCGACGGCGGCTGGTACTACTACACCCGCACCGAGCAGGGGAAGTCGTATCCGATTTTTGCCCGGCGCAGGGGCAGCCTGACGGCACCGGAGCAGGTCTACCTCGACCAGAATGCGCTGGCGGAAGGAAAACCGTTTCACTCGCTGGGCGGCATGGAGGTGAGCCCCGATGGCCGCCGTTTGATCTTCCTGGAGGACACCACCGCGTTCCGGGAGTACACCCTGCTGGTCAAGGACCTGGAGACAGGGACGATCCTCGACCGGTTGTCCGGTGTCTGGAACGGGACCGCCTGGGGGGATGACAACACCACCTTCTTCTACATGACGGCC
>JANOFA010001102.1:0-1195 GCA_031413355.1 Gemmatimonadota bacterium
CACCGATGCGCTGATCATGGAGGGCGCACGCGCCGGGAAGACTCCGGGCGATGCCGCCGTCGCCGCGCTGGTGGCGGGGTGCGACCTGCTGCTGTATCCTGGCGACCTCGCGGAGGTGGTGGGAGCGATCACCCGTGCCGCGGAATCGGGGACGTTGTCCGGTGTTCAGCTCGAAGCCTCCGTGGCCCGGCTCGATCGGCTGCTGGCTTCGACTGAAGCGCTGGGCGCCTCGCGCCCGGCGCCCCGCGCCAGTGTGGCCCAAGGGGACGGCGCAGATGCGCTCGCCGATCGGCTCCTGGCGCGCGGTCTGGTCCGCGGCACCGCCCCGGCACTCGACGGCCTCGATCTTGTGGTGGTCGATGACGACATCGGCGGCTGGTACGCGCCGGGTCCGAGCGACATCGTGCGGCGGACCATCGGGCAGCGGAAGACAGTGGAGCGCTCCGGCGGCAGCCGGATCGTGCTGGCGTTCGCCGAGCCGCGCGCCGCAAAGGGACGGGCCGGGTTCGGACCCGAGAGCCTGTCCCGACTTGCCGCGCTCGCCCCGGAAGCCGCGCTGGTGGTCGTCTTCGGTCATCCGCGCCTGGTGGCGGAGATTCCTGCTGGCCCGCCCGTGCTCCTCGCCTGGCATCGGCAGCCGCTGATGCAGCGCGCGGTGGCGCGCTGGCTGCATCGGGCGATGTGCACGCCATGAGCTTTCTCGATTGGGCCGTTGTCGCCGCCTATCTCGTCGCCAGTCTGGTGCTCGGGCTCTGGGTCGCGCGCAGAGGGGCGAAGAACATGGCCGAGTTCTTCGTGGCCGGCCGCGCGATTCCCTGGTGGCTCGCCGCCACTTCGATGGCCGCGACCACGTTCAACGTCGACACGCCGCTCTACGTCGCCGGCCGCGTGGCCCGGGCCGGTGTGGCGGGCAACTGGGAGTGGTGGTGTTTCGCCTTGGCCCACGTGCTCCTGGCCGTGCTGCTCGCCAAGCTCTGGCGCCGGGCGAACGTCGTTACCGACATGGAGCTCACCGAGCTGCGCTATGGCGGCACCCCGGCGGCGGTCCTCCGCGCGAGCCGTGCCTTTCTCTTTGCCGTCCCGCTCAACTGCATCAGCATTGGCTACGGCATGCTGGCCATGCGAAAGGTCATGGACGGGCTGGGGCTGCTGCAGAGCTTCCAGCACCTGCCGGGCGACGACCGGCTCTGGACCC
>JANOFA010001103.1:0-2322 GCA_031413355.1 Gemmatimonadota bacterium
GTCGAAGAGGTGTACGAGCCCTACCTGATCCAGCAGGGCTATCTCGAACGCACCCCGCGCGGCCGGATGGCGACCCCGCTGGCCTATCAGCGCTTTGGCTTGACCCCACCGCCGGGCGCGCAGGCCAACATCTTCGGCTAGGCCAGAAGGTGATATCGCCTAATCGCCTAATCGCCCAATCACCTAATCGACTACGCGCCGGTCGGGCACGGAGGCCCGACCTACCCGCCCAATCACCTAATCGACTACGCGCCGGGCGGGCACGGAGGCCCGACCTACCCGCCCCACCGCCCAACCCCCCATGCCCCTCCGCACCGCCGACTTCGACTACCCGCTCCCACCGGAGCTGATCGCGCAGCACCCCAGCGCCGATCGCGGAGCGAGCCGGCTGCTCGTCGTCGACCGCGGGGTCTCTACCGGCGGCGGCGCGTCACCAGTTACCGATCAGCCGTTTTCCCATCTCTTCGACCTCATTCCCGCCGGCGATCTCCTGGTCCTCAACACCACCCGAGTGCGTCATGCCCGCTTCCTCGGTACCCGGTCGAGCGGGGCGCCAGCGGAGGTGCTGTTGCTGCACCCGGCGCAGAACGGACACTGGATCGCGTTAGGCAAGCCGGGCAGCGCGCTGCGGGCCGGCAAGCGGGTGCAGATCGGACCCGGCGCCTTCATCGAGACGGTCGTCGTGCTGGAAGATGTCTACCGCGAGGTGCGATTCATCGGCATCAGCGCGGAAGCCGCGATGCGGGAGCTTGGCCGGCTGCCACTGCCGCCGTACATCGACCGCGCCCCCACGGCGGAGGATGAGCGCCGCTACCAGACCGTCTACGCCGAGCGGGAAGGCAGCGTGGCCGCGCCCACGGCGGGGCTGCACTTCACCCCGGAGCTGCTCGCCGCGCTGGAACGGAAGGGCGTGGAGATCGCGCGCATTGACCTCGAAGTGGGACCGGGCACCTTCAAGCCGGTGGAGGTCGACGATCCCTCGGTGCACCCGATGCACCCGGAGTGGTACGACATCCCAGAGGCGGCGGCGGAAGCAATCACGGCGCTGCGGACCCGAGGAGGCAGGCTGTGGGCGGTGGGCACGACGGTGGTGCGGAGCCTGGAGAGTGCGGCGCTGCCGGATGGCACCGTCCGCGCCGGGCGAGCGGAGACCCGTCTGCTCATCACCCCCGGTTTTCACTTTCAGGTGGTCGACCGGCTGATCACCAACTTCCACCTGCCCCGCTCCACCCTGCTGATGCTGGTGGCGGCGTTCGGTGGTTACGACCGGGTCATGGCGGCGTACGCCCACGCGGTGGCATCGGGGTATCGGTTCTATTCGTATGGGGATGCGATGGTGGTGGTCTGAGGGTGACGATCAGCAATTAGCGATCAGCGATCAGCGATCAGCAGTCTGCGCTCAGTGAACTGTCCCGCCCACCCCGGAATCCAGACTGTGGCGACCTGCTGACTGCTGAATGCTGATTGCTGAATGCTGAACGCTTACAGCCGCCGACCGACCGCCTTACCTTCCCCCGCCCATGTTCTCGTTCCAGCTGCACGCCACCGATGGCCTGGCCCGCGCCGGCACCCTGACCCTGCCGCACGGCACGGTCGAGACGCCGGCGTTCATGCCCGTGGGCACCCACGGCACGGTGCGCGGGCTGCACCCGGAGGAGGTGCGCCGCGCCGGCGCCCAGATCATCCTCGGCAACACCTACCATCTCCATCTGCGTCCCGGCGAGGCCGTCATCCAGGCCCTTGGCGGGCTGCACCGTTTCACCACCTGGGACCGGCCGATGCTCACCGATTCCGGGGGCTTCCAGGTGTTCTCGCTGGAAGGGCTGCGGAAGATCGCAGAGGAAGGGGTCGAGTTCGTCAGTCACCTGGATGGCTCCCGCCGCACGATCACCCCCGAATCGGCCATGGAAATCCAGTGGGCCCTGGGCGCCGACATCGCCATGGCGTTCGACCATGTGGTCCCGGGCCAGGCCTCGCGCGAACTGGCGGAGGAGGGACTGGAGCGGACGCTGCGGTGGCTGGACCGGTGCAAGCGGAGACACGCCGAGCTGACGGCTGGTGAAAAGCCGACAGCCATCAGCCCTCAGCCGTCAGATGATCATGATGCCGCTGACGGCCGACGGCCGACGGCTGACGGCTTCCAGACTCTCTGGCCCATCATCCAGGGTGGCACCCACGACGACCTCCGCCAGCGGTCCATCGAGGGGGTCCTGGAGCGCGGGCCGTGGACCGGGATCGCCATCGGCGGGCTGTCGGTCGGGGAGCCGAAGCCGGTCATGCACCGGGTCCTCGAGGGCCTCAATCCGGCGCTCCCGACAGACG
>JANOFA010001104.1:0-1918 GCA_031413355.1 Gemmatimonadota bacterium
CCATTTCCTGTAGTCGGGCACGGAGGCCCGACCCACCCATTTCCTGTAGTCGGGCACGGAGGCCCGACCCACCCATTTCCTGTAGTCGGGCACGGAGGCCCGACCCACCCATTTCCTGTAGTCGGGCACGGAGGCCCGACCCACCCATTTCCTATCGCAACCCGAACGCCATCACCATGTCGCCCTGGGTAAAGCCGAACAGCGCATTTCCCCCCACGGCCACCGCGACGTACTGCTTCCCGCCGACCGCGTAGCTGATCGGCGGCGCGTTGACGCCCGCATCGCACTGCCACGACCAGAGCTGCCGGCCGTCCGCGCTGTTGAATGCCGCGAAGATCCCCTTCCCCGCTCCCGAGAAGACCAGCCCGCCCGCCGTGGCGAGCACGCCGCCGATCAGCGGTTCATCGGTCCTGGCCTGCCAGCGGATCCGGCCGCCGAGCCGCAGGTCGAGTGCGGTGAGCGTGCCCCAGGCTTCCGTGGTGTTCTGGGTGCTGGCGTACTGCAGCATCGTTCCATCCGGCCGCGCGACCTCATGCGAGATGTAGCGAGTCGGCAGGTGCAGCGCGCCGACAAAGAATAGCTGACGGGTCGGATCGTACGCTGATGGCGACCAGTTCGCCCCACCACCGATGCCCGGGGCGATCACGACGCCTTCGCCGGGCTGCGGCGGGGTGAAGAGATTGCGCTGCGGCACGAACGGCTCCGACTTGAACAGCAGGTGCCCATCGCGCCGGTCATGCACAAAGACCCAGCCGGTCTTGCTCGCCTGCGCGACGGCCGGGACGCGCGTTCCCTTCACCGTGACGTCCAGCAGAACCGGCGAGCTGGCGACATCATAGCCCCAGCGATCGTGCGGCACCTGCTGATAGGACCAGACCAGCGCGCCAGTGCGCAGATCGAGTGCGACAAGCGACGAGGTGTGCCGGTTGTCGCCCGGGCGGGAGGCATCCGCCATCTGGGGCGAGGGGTTACCGGTGCCAAAGATCAGCAGCTTGCGTTCGCGGTCGATCACCGGCGTAGTGTAGATCGAGCCGCCGCCGTAGCGCCAGGCATCCGAGTATGCCGCCGCCGAGCTGCGCTCGCGGGCCGTGTCGCGCTGCATCGGGACACCATACGGGGTGGCGTTGGTGAATGCCCCTTCCCAGCCTGCGGCGGTCACGTCAAAGTGCCACACCGGCTTCCCCGTCTTCGCATCGAAGGCGGCCATCAGCCCCGGTCGGCCATACTGACCGGCGACGCCGACCACCGCGAGACCCTGGTCGGGATGCAGGCCGTAGCCCACCCCCGCGATCCCGACGAACACCTTGCCGTCGTAGACCAGCGGAGCGGCGCTGATGCCCACGCCGGTAGAGCCGGTCTTGCCGACCCGCGACAGCGGGTCATCCTGCTGCAACTGGCTACTCGACTCGGTGGTGCCGGCATACTCCGCCACCGTGACATCCCACGCCGTTGCACCGGTCGCGGCATCGAGCGCGACCAGCCGTCCATCCACCGTCCCGATGTACACCATGCCGTTCGCCACCGCGACGCCGCGATTGGCCGGCCCGCAGCAGAGCGTCTCGCTGCGCGATGCATGGGTGTAGCGCCAGCGCTCCTTCCCCGTCGCCGCATCCAGCGCCGCGACCCCGCTGACGGGGAGCGAGACGAACATCACGCCGTCGACCACGATCGGCGTGGCCTGGAAGGTGGCGGTGACTCCGCTGTGGTAAGTCCACTTCGGCACCAGCCCCGCCACCGTCGCCGGGTTGATGGCGGTAAGCGGCGCGTAGCGCTGACCGCCGAGGTCGTGGCCATGGAGGGGCCAGCCCTCGGCCGTTTGCGCGGCGAGCGGGACAGAGGCGAGAAAGGTGAGGAGGAGAGTTGGGCGCATGGAGAGGTTGGGCGGTTGGGTGATTGGGCGATTGGGCGATTGGGAGAT
>JANOFA010001105.1:0-1661 GCA_031413355.1 Gemmatimonadota bacterium
CACCGACCGCATCACTGCGCTGCAGCAGAGCTCGCAGCACTACTTCCAGCGGCCCGATGCCGGCCACGTCGCGGTGGACTCGAATGCCACCGTCCTGACCGGATGGATGTCACGCTTCGCGCTGAACAAGCAGTCCGGCAACTGGCAGTTCAACGCGGCTCTGGGCAGCGTCAGTCCCGGCTTTGATGCCAACGATCTCGGCTTCCAGTTCCGGACCGACGTCATCAACGGCCACGTGGTCGGTGGCTACGCCTGGACCGAGCCCGGCAAGCTCTTTCGGCGCGCGAATGTGAATCTTGCCACGTTCCGCAGCCACGATTTCGACGGGAACAACACGGCGGCG
This sequence comes from Gemmatimonadota bacterium, assembly GCA_031413355.1. Lineage (GTDB taxonomy): Bacteria > Gemmatimonadota > Gemmatimonadetes > Gemmatimonadales > GWC2-71-9 > JADJOM01. The sequence goes on from JANOFA010001105.1 coordinate 344, forward strand.
GGCCTGTTCGGCAACTTCAACGGGCAGCTGCGGAACTACTATCAGGTGCGCCTCAACGGGGAGTGGGATCCGCAAACGGTCAATATCCGCCGCACTCGGGGCGGGCCGCGCATGCTCAATCCCGCCGGCGGGCGGATCTTCACCGGGATCAGCTCCGATGACCGTCGCTCCGTGGTCTTCGAGGTTTCTGGAGGCCTGGGCGACTTCAGCGGGCCGTTCTGGGAAGTCGGAACCGGTGTCGAGTGGAAGCCCGCGACCCAGATCTCGCTCAGTTTCGAGCCCTCGGTGGAGCGCAACCTGAGCACGGCGGAGTACGTCACCACCGCGGATGATCCAGGCGCGATGGCCACGTTCGGGCGCCGTTACGTCTTCGCCGACCTGCAGCAGACGACCCTCTCCGGCAGCGTCCGGATCAACTGGATCTTTTCCCCCAGACTGAGCCTCGAGCTCTACGCCCAGCCGCTGATCTCCTCGGGGAACTACCGCGGCTACAAGGAGCTCGCTCGGCCCAGGAGCTACGATTTCAACCGCTACGGCCAGAACGGTTCCACCATCACGCCAGTGACTGACTCCAAAGGGGTGGTGCAGGAGTACACTGTCGATCCCACCGGCGCTGGGACCAGCACGCTCACGGTGCCGAACCTCGACTTCAGCTTTGCCTCGCTGCGCGGCAACGCAGTGCTGCGGTGGGAGTACGTCACCGGCTCGACCCTCTATCTGGTCTGGACCCAGGACCGGTCGGACTTCGAGCAGGATGGCGACTTCCGGCTGGGGCATTCGCTGAGACAGCTGGGCCAGGCTCGCGGCAATCACATCTTTGCGGTCAAGCTCAGCTACTGGTGGCATCCCTGATCGGTGCGGCCGTCGGCGCCGAGTCAAGCGACACTGGCTGCATTCCGCCCGGGCACGGACCGCACTAACCCGCTTCAGCAGCACCCCGGCCATCGGCGCGACGTACCCGCGTCGGCGGCCGGTTCCAGTCCCCCCCCCGCCCTCCAGTTACATTTCCCGCCCCATGCTACCGGCCCCGCCCCTCCGCACTCTCGGCCTGACGCTGGTGGCCCTGCTCGCCGCCTGTGGCGGTGAGCGGCCGCCGGCGCCAATACTCGACCTGACCGCGACCGGCGATACCATCCTCGCCCCCTACGGCGACGTGACCGACGCCGTCTGGCTGGGGGCGCGGCGGTTCGTCGTGATCGCACCGCAGGACACGGCCGTCGCCGCCGCCGATTTCGACCGCCACACACTGCGACCCTGGGGCGGACCGCGCTCCCGCGAACTCGACCAGCCATTCCATCTCTTCCGCTCCGGGGATTCG
>JANOFA010001106.1:0-18046 GCA_031413355.1 Gemmatimonadota bacterium
GGGAGTTGCCCGGCAAGGCCGGCCCGCCTTCACCGCCAGCGAGTGCCACAATGGTATGGGCCAGATCCCGGAGCGAGACCGGTGCGTCAATCTGGGCGGCCGCCTGCCCCGGAACGCCTATCACGAGCGGGACCTCGAGCAGCGGCCGATACAGACTGTTGCCGTGCTCGACCAGTCCATGTTCACCCATGTGTTCGCCATGGTCCGCAGTCACGATGATGACCGTGCGCTCCAGCAGTCCGCGACGCCCGAGCGCCGCCTGGAGCGCGCCAAGCTCGGTGTCCATGTAGCGAATGGCGCCGTCGTACTGGGCCAGGCCAAGGGTCCAGTCCGGCGCCTTCCACCGCTGCATCGCGCGCCGGGTGACCGCGGCGCGCTCGGCCACAGTAGTGCCCGGGGCGAACAGCGTGTCGAACGGCGCGGGCGGCTCGTACGGGTCGTGCGCATCGAAGTAGTTCAGGCAGGCAAAGAAGGGACGGGCCGGGTCTGACTCGTCCAGCCAATCGAAGAACCAATCGTTCACCTGTCCGGCGGAGTTGCGCAGCAAGCGCCACTGATCGGGTTGGCTGGGCACCAGGAGGCGTCCGAACGCCGGTGCCAGCAGCAGTCGGCCGAGGCCGATCCGATAGTCGCGGAAGCGGGCAAAGCCCCGGGTGAGCCCGGTCTCCCAGCTCACGTAGTTCATGTTTCCAGTGAACAGGCCGGTCCGGTACCCGCGCCCGGCCAGAACTTCCGCCACCGTCGGAGCCGCGCCGTCCAGCGGGACCTTCCAGGTCGCCGTAAACGCATGGGGCATCAACCCGGTGAACATCGAGGCGTGCGACGGCAGGGTCCACGGCGCCACCGACATCGCCTGAGTGAAGCTGGTGCCGCGGGAGGCCAGTTCTGCCAGTACGGGCGTGGTCGGTCTGTCGTAGCCGTACAGGCTCAGGTGATCGCGCCGGGTAGCGTCGAGCACCACAAGGAGGATGTTAGCCGCGCCAGGTGGCGCGGCCGGGACCACGCCGGCCATGCGATGTTCACGCCAGGCGCGCCAACCACGCTCGCCGCCGCACAGCACTCCGACGACCAGCAGGAGCGAGAGCGAGTGACGCGGCAGCAGTTCCCACCACTGGTGTCGCTGTGCCAGCCAGCGCCCAGCCCGGAGACCGAGCCCGACCGCGAGGGCAACCTGGGCCGCCCAGTGGAGCCGGTCGGCATGCAGCAGCACCAGCCACGACGCTGCGGTGAGCAGCAGGATGGCCGCGCTCGTGCGTGACAGGAATCGATGCACCAACGAGAGGAGCAGCCCGACCAGCGTGAGCAGCAGCAGGTCGGCGAGCGGTGCCAGCCAGACCACATCGGTGCTCTGGAACTGGATGGCGGGCGCAATGACCCAGCGACTGACGACCAGCGCGGCCTCGAGGAGACCAGCCAGCAACCCGAGGCTCGCCGCTGCGAGCAGCACCTCTCTGCGAGACACCGGACCAGGACTCACGGGCGCCCTCCCACATGTGCGAGTCGAACGGCGCGCCACGAAACCAGAAAATCTGAGCGATAGGTCGGCCAGCGTTGCGCCTGCCAGGGCCCATCGACCATGAACCCGGCCGATGGCGTCTCCGGCCGCCGCAGCCGCAGATTGACCGCCGGGTGCGGCGTGCAGAGGGGCGGCGCCGCCCAGCAGCGGTCGTTCGCGACCGGTACCTGCAACTCGAGACCGGACGCCGTCCGGAACGGGGCGAGCGTAGCAACCGGCACCGGCTGGTACCCCTGATCCGAGCCGAAGCGGACCACGGCGTCCCGCTTCAACTGGGCCACCAGACGTGTGGCCTTGCCATCGACTCGTTGCCACGAGCGCACGAGGACCGGCAATGTCGACGACAGCAGGGCAGCGACGAGCAGGCCCCGGCGGAGCGACGGTGTACCGACCGGTCCGACTGCTTCGGCGACGGCCAGCGCCGTCAGGGTCCAGAAGAGCGCCAGGGCGAACACCGCGCGTGGTGCCGTCACGAACCAGAAGGCGAGCCCGACTCCGATGGGCACGAGCAGCCATGCCCCCGCCCGTGGCCGGGCCGATCCACGGCGCAGCATCGCCACCACCAGCGCGATCAACGCGAGGCCGAGCGGGAGCAGGACCTGCCACTGACCCTCGGAGGTGGCGAGCGTGCCGGTGAACCAGGCGCGGAGCCAGGACCAGTCCGTCACCCAGCGGCCGGTGCCATCGGCGGCAAAGTTCCGGTAATTGATCCGCGCAAAGTGATAGACCCAGTCTCGCTCCGCCTCCGCCTGCTCCAGCGGCACGCGCCACGAGACCGGTATCGCGCCGAACGTGCTGGGATAGGCGGGATAGCCCGTGAGGATGACACTCCGCGTCGCCCAGCTCAGCCCAAAGAGCATGACGAGTGCGCTGACCCAGCGTACCACCGGGCGGCCCAGCGCCTCAGCCATGCTTGTGGCAGCGCACTCGCGCCAGAGCAGCAGCAGCACGAGGATGGCGACGGGCACAGCCACGCTCAGCTTTACCGAGACCGCCGCGGTGGCGCAGAGCACGATTGCGGCGAGCTCGGCCGGCGCGGGGTAGGCGGCGTCCGGCGGCCGGATCAGACGCTGGTAGGCCAACCCGAACGCCATGAGCAGCAGCAGGCTCGCCGGGAGATCAGTGGTGAGGCTGGAGACAAAAAAGGGATCGGTGGCGAGCAGCGTGACGGGGATCAGCAGCACGATCGCAAAGGCCGCCGGCCGCGGATCCGCACTGGGCTCGCGACCCTGAGCGACGCGGGCCAGCAGCGTGACGAAGAAGAGGGCGATCACAAACCCGTTCATCAGGTGGGTGACCCGACCCACCCACGGCCCCTGATCCAGCAGCGCGGCGACGAGCAGACTCGAATTGTTGAAGCCGAGCCGGCCGTGCAGGTTGGCCAGACCGGGCACGACAGGATAGGCCTTGGCCCACGCGACGGCCGGCAGATGGTAGATCCCGGTATCTGATGCCGTCGGCCGGGCGAGACCGAGATTCGCGACCCAGAGGACCACCAGCGCCGCGATCAGCAGCAGCGGCAGCCACTCTCCCAGCCGCCGCGAGCGCTCCGAAACCAGCTGCGGCCGGCCCAGGAACCAGCCCGCGGTGCCCAGGACCGCCACCACCAGCGCGGCCGCCGACCGAATGGGAAAGGCCAGATGCCAAAGCTGGAGGAAGAGGAGCAGCAGCGCGAAGCCGGTCCAGGCCGCCGTGAGCAACTCACCGGCGCGATCCACTCGACCCGCCCGGACCAGGACCCGCAACCCCAGGCCCATGCCCGTCACGGCTGCCGCCAGCAGCAACCACGCTGCGAGCACGCTGAGCATCGCCCACCCCAGATCCATGACGGTCGTCCCGCCTACCAGGGCCGGTAGAGAATGCCCTTGTCCTGCAGCAGGCGCTTGATCCGGTCGACGCCGTCTTCGGCGGCCTCGGCGTCGCCCAGGATCATCTCACAGGTCACATCGGTCGAGACGTGATCACCGACCCAGATCAGCTCGATCCGGTCCGGATCGACGGCCGTCTTGATGACTTCGAGGTCGTCCTGCGTCAGTTCGTGGGCGGTCACAATCAGCAGCGCCCCCGCATCCAGGAACATGTTGGCGACCTCGCCGAGACGGCGCAGGTGCTCGGTCCGGTTGTCGGTCTTGCGCTCGATGTCGGCATCCACGCCGTAGACGACGTTGGCCATGCCGAGGAAGTAGACCACGCGCCCATCCTCGAACAGTCGCGTCTCGAGGTCCTTGGCCAGGGTCTTCCGCTCCGCCTCCCGGGATCCGGTGATCAGCAGCAACGACGATTTCTGGCTGTACTTCTCCGACCGCCGCTCCGGCTGGATGGCGCTCGGCTCCCACTTGAAGTTGCGGAGCATCACCTTTTCGCGGATCTCGCTCTGCCGGTCGGGCAGCGCCTCGCGCACGATGCCGCCGCCGCGGATCTCGTAGTCCTCCACCAGCACGAACCGGCTGGTTGCCGCCACCTGGTCGGCGAGATCGAAGGCCACCGCACGGTTGAGCTTGAGGGTGCACTCCGCGACGGCGTTGCGGTCGACCCGCTCCTTGGTCTCGCTGCTGTCGAGGTTCGACGCATCCACCACACGGTGGATTGCCTCCAGCCGGCAGGGCACTCGCGCTGTGCCAAGCTTCAGGATGTAGTCCTTGTGTTTCTGCATCGGCTGTTTGCCCAGCCAGAAAATGCTCACCCGAAGCCGGGTGGTGACTTCCGGACGGAGCTGGGTGACCAGCGTCGCCATCTCGCCACGGCCGACATAGATCTGCTCGCTGAGGGTGAAGCCCGTCGCCATGCCGGCACGCGCCTCCGTCTGGGGCGGCCGGTTGAACGCCTCGATGGTCTTGACCCGGCTCTTCTTGCCGGAGGGATAGAACACGACCTCGTCGCCCACCCGCACCACGCCGGTCTCGATGGTGCCGGCGATCACCCGCCGATCGTCGCCCTGCGCGGTGAACTTGTAGATGTCCTGCACCGGCATCCGGAACGGCTTGTCCACCAGGGGCCGCTCGGTGGCGAAATTGTCCAGCGCCTCCAGGACGGTCGGGCCCTTGTGCCACGGCATCTTCCTGGAATGGGTCGCGATATTTTCGCCATCACGACCGGCCGCGGGAATGAAGCAGGCCGGATGCACCTTGATCTGGTCGAGAAACGCGGTGTACTCCCGCACGATGCCCTCGAAATGGGCCTGGTCGTAATCGACCAGGTCCATCTTGTTGACCAGGACGGCGATCTGGCGGATGCCAAGCATCGACATCATGTAGCCGTGGCGCCGGCTGTTCTCCTGCACCCCCTCCTTGGCGTCGATGACTAGCACCGCCGCCGCGGCGCGCGAGGCACCGGTCACCATGTTCTTGAGGAACTCGATATGTCCCGGCGCATCGATGATGATGTAGTGGCGCTTTTCGCTCTTGAAGAACACCCGGGCGGAATCGATGGTGATCCCCTGCGCCTGCTCATCCTTCAGCGCGTCCAGCAGGAAGGCGTATTCGAACGGCTTCGCGGTCCGCTCGCACAGCGCCTTGACCTGCGCGAGTTTCCCCTCGGGAAGCGAGCCGGTGTCGGCCAGCAGTCGGCCCACGACGGTGCTCTTGCCGTGGTCGACGTGACCGCCAATGACGATGTTCATGCTTTCCAGCGATACCGGCGAGGCTGACGCCACGGGTGCAGCAGTCGATGCATCCATTCGTACGTGTCCGTCTCGGTCTGGGGTGTTGCCGGGAGTGGCTATGTGGCGGAATGTCCACACTCGACCGCGCGGCCCTCGCGGTTGCGCCCGTTTCTTGGGCAACCCACATGCCAGTACACCATCACCTGGGTAGTCCAGATGGGGCAAGTGCACCGAATTGTAGTGCTGATACCACAACTTTCGAAGGGCGGGCCCGCTCAGACCCGAAGTTCGGGCATGTGGCTGGGGGAAAGTCGCAAACCGCCCATGAGGAACAGCGCCAGGGCGAAGATCGCGATGCCCGCCGGGACGCTCATCCAGAGTGGTCGATCGGCGAGTGGGAGGAGGCTCAGCGCCATGGCACCGCTCGCCACTGTGGCCCGCCAGAACCGGCCGAGTCCGGGTGGGCGAAGTCCTTCGAACGACGCGTTCCGCAGTGCCAGGCCGGCACGCACCACCTCCGTGAGGACCGTCGCCGCCGCAGCACCGACCATGGCGTACTGGGGGATCAGCAGCAGGTTGAGCAGCAGGTTGAGTATCGCCGCCTGGACCGCGGTCCGCAGCACCAGGTCCTGGCGCCCGCAGGCCACCAGGCTGAGCAGCGACACGTTGCGGAAATAGCCCGCCGGGACGGACCCGAGCAGCACGGCCAGTGGCAGACCCGAACGCTGGTACTGATCCCCAAAGGCGAGGCCGATGATCGCCGGAGCGAGTACCGCACCGCCAACGGCGATCGGCAGCCCGACGGCAAATACCTGCGCCAGGGAGGTCCGATACTGCTCGCCCTGCGCGTGAGGGTCGGCCCCGAGCCGGGTAAGCGCCGGGAGCAGGCTCTGCCCGTAGGCGATCCCCACATTCACCAGGAAGCTCACCAGGGTGTACGCCGCCACATACAGTCCCGTCACCGAGGCGGTGTGGAACAGGCGGAGAAAGATCAGATCGGAATTGAAGATCAGCAGGCCGAGCAGGGTCTGCAGTACGAGTGGTGTGGCACGCCGCAGGATGGGGCCTGCCCGGTGCCAGTCGAACCGGAGCACGAGGGGGCCCAGCGATCTCCGAAGCCACCAGGCCAGACAGAGTGCCGCCACCGCGTCGCCGAGGAACTGCGCCATCGGGACCAGTGGAATATCACCGGCGGAGTGCACCAGGCTGAGGACGAGCACCGCCATGACCGCCTCACCCGCGATGCGCCCCGCCGCGACCTGACTACCCTGTTCCAGGCCGAGGTGGATCCAGCGGGCATTTGCCCCCAGGACCAGCAGGGTCAGGGCGTAGCTGGCCAGGATCGCCCCTTCGGGTTGCGGCGCCACGAAGACGCCCGCGATGATGACGACAAATGCGACAATTGTCGCGATCAGCGTGCGCGCCGCCACCAGGCTGCCACCCAGTTCCCGGCCGAGGCCGGGATTCGCGGCGACCTCGCGCACCCCAATCAGGTCGATGCCGGCATCCCCGATCGCCGTCAGGTACAGCATCACGGCCGTCGCCACCCCGATGATCCCGTACCCCGCGGGCCCGAGCGTCCGCGCGAGGTAGACACTCGCCGCGAACGCGATCAGGCGGGCCGCGGCTTCTCCGACGGCGAGCGCGAGAAAATTGCGGTTGACGCTGGACACGGCGATCAGGCGACCCGGCAGTGAGTGGGGGAGCTCAAAAAGAAACCGGCGACCGGCCCGTGGAACAGGGGCTCGGTCGCCGGAGACGCGTGCGGTCGGCCGCGGTCAGGCGCCAGCGGACTGTTCAGCCTCGGCGGCTTCGGTCGCAGTTTCCGAGGCAGAGCCAGCTCTGGTCGCGGGACCGTCGCGTTCGATCGAGATCGGAACTCGCTCCGACGGAAGCAGCGGCAGCGGCTTGCTCCAGACCTTGCCCTTGAGCAGCGCCTGCGCCAGGGGGAGGGGCTGGTAGGCGATACTGGACCACATGAAGACCTCGGTGGTGCAATAGCATTCCTTCCGGGCGATGGACTCGCGCAGCTTCTTTGCCTCCTCGGAATGCCAGATCTCGGGAAAGGTGTTCTTCCGCAGATTGCCGATCGGCTTGTGAATCTCGCAGACGCCGACATCGCCGTTGGCGTAGACGACACCGGAGATCTTGCCCGCCTTGCAGGGAATGACCTGCCTCGCCTGCTTGACCGTCTCCACTTTGCCCCATTGCAGCATCGGCTCCATCAGCGAGCCGCGACGGCCAGCTTCCCGCGGGGCCCACAGCCGGCGAATGTACTCGTAGAGGTCCTCGTAGACTTTGAGGCTCGGCCCCACCAGCGTGGGGTTCTTCCGGTCGCCGCGGATGATGGCCAGGTTGTGATGGTCCATCTGGGGACAGCGCTCGTACAGATACGTCGTCAGCTTCTTGATCTCGTCCATGTTGACGTCGGTGGCCGTCGAGATCGAGTGGATCCGGACGCGGGGATCCTTTTTCTGCAGCTCGACGAGTGCCTCGTAGGTTTCCATGGCCTTGCGAAAGGCGTTCTTGGACACCCGGAACTTGTCGTGGAACACGGGCATGCCATCGAGCGAAATCTCCGCCACGAACAGCTTGAGCGTGGGTTCCTTGAGCACCTCGGTGATCGCGGCGATGGTCTTGTCGGTGAAGTAGCCGTTGGTCGGGACGTAGATCTCCTTCACCCCGTTATGCGAGATGAACTGGCGGCAGATCTCGCCGAATTCCGGACGCAGGAACGGCTCGCCACCCGAGAGGTTCAGGTTCTCGATCTGACCCAGGGAGCGCGAGAGCGCAAAGATCTCATCCTTCGACAGATCGTTCTTCTGATTGAGCGCGGTCCAGTAGAAACAGTGCTCGCACTTCATGTTGCAGATCGAGTTGATGAACAGCACCAGGAATGGCGGGCTGTCCATGTCCCGATAGGAGTAACTGGTCAGGCGGGCGTGACGCGCTACTCGCTGAATCGGGTTCATCGACAACCTCTGGTCTGCTTGTGGAACGGTGAAGGACGGCGACCTGCTCGACGGGAACGGACCCACAGGGAAGCCGCTATGTGCAACCGACGTGCCCAGTTGATGCGACTGCAACCTAAAGGGGACACGGTCACAGGCAATGACTTTGGTCGCCGGCTGTGTGGCAAACTCCCTACTGCTGTGGCAACGGAACAACGATCAGGGAGCCACCAGCCTACCCCGGGGCGACCGGCGGAGCGGCCCCCGCAAGATACCCGGCGACCTCTCCCGCAGCCCAGCCCGTGAGAAAAGCCAGCATGATCGGGAGAGCCAGAAGGAAGGCTCCCAGATCCTCGCCCGCGGCCGAACGGCCGATTCGCCACGCCAGCACAAACGGGAGCAGCGGGGTCATGCCAAGCAGGACCAGCCGCGGTGGGTGCGGCGGTTCGGCCAGCCGGCTCCGACCGTAATCGTATCCATGACTGAAGCGATTGCGCCAGAATTCCCGGAAGCGATAGTGGTAGGCGTGAAAGACGCGGATGCCGGGAACGAATCGGTATTCCCGCCGCTGCTCCGCGAGCCGGTTGTGGACCACGTCCTCCCACGCCCCGGCTATCGCCCATGCGGCCACCTCCGGTGCGACCCGGTGGCTATAGGCCACGTTTGCGGCAGTGATGAGGGGGAGAGATCCCGGGGCGGCTGGGGGGCGGGCGAAGCTGTAGAACCCGTAGTCGGCCAGATAGGCCGCCCAGTCGATCACGCTGCTCCCGGGGAAGTTCGCCATCCCGCCGCCGATGAGATCGCAGGATTCCGTCATCTGGTCGACCAGCTGTTCGAGCCAGTCGGGGGCGGCCAGACAGTGATCCTCGGTGACGGCGACCGGAGGCCCGGGCGCAGCGCCGATGCCGAGGCCCCGCAGGTACGGAATCCGGGCGCCCGAGGGGGCGGGGAGGACCGTGGCCCAGGGTACGCGCGCCCGGATACGCGCCAGGTCATCGGCATCGCCGGCACGGGCGATAATGAGCTCTGCCCCCAGAAACCGGCACTGGGCGTCCAGCGAGTCAACGCACCGGAGCAGCGTCTCCACCTCCCGGAACGAGGCGATCACGACCGAAGGGCGCCGCACCCCGGCCGGCGCAGGCTCACTGGTCACGCGAGGATCCATCTGTTGGGAGGCTGGACCACGGAGAGCCTGCCGCACACCCCGCCGACGGGACGGGGACGATGCAGGGAATCACGGTACCGAGGAGGTGAGGTTACTTCTCCCGCGAGAACATCTGACCGATCCGCTTGAAGACGCCGACCACCTGGCGCCAGAAGATGAGCAACGCCCCACCAATGGCACCGAGGATGGACGTGAGCGGCATCAACTGATCGGGCCCGACGTACAACGCGAGATTGATGGCCAGCATCGTGATCAGCATGCGAAACTCCTTACCGTGAATTCGCCGGGAGGGCGATGATGAAGTCGGAGCAATGTGGGGAGGCAAAGGTCACGCCATCCCTGCCCCGGGCGCAACCGGATTGCCGAGTTGATACAACGACAGTATAGAAGCATAATACAGCCACTTTCACGCCACAGCAAACCAGACCAGAATCGACCTCATGGCATTCCACCTGATCGACCGCATCCTGCGCCGGCTACATCACTTGGGTACTGTCGGCCCGCTCCTCCGCGTGCTCGCGGCCAGCGGCATGACCGGATGTGGAGGGTCGACGGCCGAGGCACCGCTTCAGATCCGTATCACTCCGGCTGCAGCCACCCTCGGGCCAGGTGAGAGCATCACCCTCGTGGCGAGTTGCGTCGACGTCACAGGTCTCCCGCTCCCCTGCCCCCCCGTTGCCTGGAGCCTCGCGGTGGGTACCCTGACGGCCGTTGATAGCTCGGACACGGTCCGTCGCTTCACGGCTGGCGCTCATCCCGGCGTCTACGTGACTCGCGCCTCCTCTGGCACGGCCGGAACACTTGCGGCGTTGACCGTGACCAACGGCAGCGAGACGCCGAACCTGACGATTCACCCTGCCGAGCGATTTCAGACCCTCCGCGGCTGGGAAGCAGCGGTCTCGGCCGGGTGGCGGGTCTCGCCGGCGGCCTTCGAGGAGCTTGCCCACCGGGCGGCGAATGAGATCGGGCTTACACGAATGCGCATGGAGGTCACCGGAAACCAGGTGGAGACCCGGACCGACCTTCGCGGCACCTGCGGCAACACGCGGCGGATTCTCGGCGTAAACGACAACGCCGACCCGGCACTGCTGGATCCGGCGGGATTCAACTGGCTCTGCCTCGACGAGAAGGTCACGGACTACATCCTGCCGTTCAAGCGAGCGGTCGAGGCCCGGGGCGAGCGTTTCATTCTTAATGCGTGTTACGTCGGCTTCATGCCATCATCGGCGTTCCAGCAGGTGGATCCTGCGGAGTATGCCGAACTTGTGGTGGCAACGCTGAACCACCTGAAGACCACCTTCGGGCTGGTGCCGGATCTGTGGGAAACCCGACTGGAGCCGGACAACGACCAGTTCCAGATCGATGGCCGGCAGCTCGGGCGTCTGGTCGCCGCGGCGGGTGCGCGCGCGGCTGCCGCCGGCTACACCGGGCTCCGATTCTCGCTTCCCTCGACCAAGGTCGCCGATAACGCCCTGCCGTACTTCACCGAGGCGATGCGGGTCCCGGGAGCCGCGCAGTTCGTCGGCGAAATCGTCTACCACCGCTACCGTGCACCGTCGCGCGGCACGCTTGCCGGGCTGGCGGAGGCAGCCCGATCCCATGGGCTCGAGACCGCGATGCTGGAATACCTGAACGCGACGGAACACGATCTCTGGGCGGACCTGACACAGGCGAACGTGTCCTCGTGGGAGAAGTACGCGCTGGCCGGACCGGTGTACTCCGCCAGTCGTGGCAACCAGCTCTACTATGCTGACCGAGCCAACGATCGTTTCCTCCTGCGGCCGGCCACATATCCCCTCATGCAATACTTCCGTTTCCTCCGCCCGGGATTCATCCGCGTCGGCACGCGCGGTACGGCCTCCGGAGTCGAACCGGTGGCTTTCATCACGCCGGCTGGCGGGATTGTGCTGGTGGTCAATCTTCCCGGGCGGACCCCGCTGCATGTCGCCGGCCTGCCACCGGGCACCTATCAGGTGTCGTACTCCAGCCCCGCCACGCCGGGGGCCAGCGGACTGCCGATCACCCTCGGTGTCGGCGGCATCCTGAGCACGAGCCTGCCGGAGGATGGGACCGTGACGATCGGGCAATAGGTCGGAAATTGTCCATCACGGTGCAATCCCCGCGTCGACCCCCGCTCACCACCCGGACCCGCGGATTGCCGACCAGGTGTGGGCGGGCTGGGGCGGGCACCCACTGGTGAGCCACCCCGACGCACTGGTCTGCGCTCCGCGTTGCCGGAGGGGGGAGGCGGAGTACTGCGTCAGGGCTGGAGGATGGCTTCGGGAGGGTAGGACGGATGCAACCCCGGACCCGCCGGGCGCCGGGAGGTTGGGCGGTCGTGCAGGGGAGTCGGGTCCCCGTTACCGGCTGTCGCCACGATGGCGCAGCCGGACGGGTGCGCTCTGAGGCAGGCTCAGGGCGCCCCGCGAATGGACAGGCGGTTGTACACACTGCCGATCATGCGGCCGAGGCCGTAGCCGACGACGAAGGCGTAGACGAACCCGATGATGCTGCCGATGAATGACACCGAGTAGCCGGGGAAGAACACCGCGATGAGCCGGAGGTGTCGGCCAGGATCGGTGCCACCCTTGAGTACGAGCAGGTTGGTGGCAATGAACAATCCGAAGGCCAGCACCAGTCCGATCGAGATCCCCCAGGCCCGGCCGTTGAGCCGAAGGAGGGCGTTTTCGAGTTCCCGCTGATCATCCTGCGTGACATCCATGACGGCCTCAGATATGGTCGAGGAAATCCCGGCTCTGCGACATCTCGGCGCGGGTCCGGATCCAGAAGATCGAAAGAGCGAGCACGAAGTTGCGGCAGAAGGCAAAGAACCAGCCCGCCACGAAGCCTGTCGCCATGCCCCACAACAAGCCGATGATGCTTCCGACCCACGTCACCGTGTAGCCGGCAAAATAGTGCGACAGCAGTGCCAGGTTCTCGCCCGGGAACGGACCCCGCAGCAGGTAGATCCAGGTCGCCAGCAGGATGCACAGCCCCGCCGCGAGACCGACGGCGAGGCCAAAGGCCCGCTTGTGCAGGGGCGCGAACGCGAGGCTGAGTACGCGAGGGAGGGGCTCTGGCATGTGACTCACAATATCGCTGGAGAGTTCCAGCACCGGCAACTGGGGCGGTGCTGCGGGCGCGATCTCGACCCTCATGGCGACGGTGCCGAGGTCGGACGGGGACGAGCCAGGGGCGCAGGCACCGGCGGCCAGCGTTCCATGCCGACTTCATGGAAAGCCTGAATCTCCGGTCGGGGCTCCGGCGGTCCCACAAGGTGGTGCAATACGGTACCGATAACGACCGCGAAGCCATTCAGAACATAGTAGGCCAGGTGCAACGGCAGACACAGCAGTGCCGCACCAAACCCAGCCGTCCGCTCGAGAAACCGGTACAGTGGGAGATTCCCGAGGATGACCGGAAGGATGCACCCCAGCGCGCCCAGCAGCCAGCGCGGATCGAGGCGGACGAGGCCGACTGCGAGGCAGACGAGGGCGAGCCCCATCAGTCCGGTGTACACCCGCTCACGGTTCCGCAGGTTGAGGGATCGGCGTGACCCAAAGGACCCGTCGGCGAGGAGCAGCCGGACCCATGGCACCCCGCGATCGAGCAGGTCCGTGCGCAGCATGCCATAGAGCCCCCACCGTTTGAGGTGGGTGCACTGGATTTCGGGCGCCAGCCGAATGGGGTACTTCAGGGCAAACAGCCGGTGACCCAGTTCGATGTCTTCGATCGACGGCCGGGGGTAGCGCCACTCATCGAACCGGCCCACCGCATGGAAGGCAGCGGTGCGCACGGCCCCGCACCCGGCCCAGAAGGTATCGGCCGGGCCGGGATTCCGCTGATGATGGTAGTGATGCAGCAGGTTCCGGTATTTCGAGGCGAGCCCCGCCGCGGGCGGCCGGTCATCGTAGGAACCGAACAGGGCACCCAGCGAGGGATCTTCGCCGAATGCCCGCGCGATGCGGCTGAGGGTATCGCGGTGCACACACACATCGGCGTCCACGAACACCAGCACGTCACCCCGGGCGGCCTCCGACCCTCGATTCCGGGCGTAGGCCGGTCCGTGGGGGGGGGCCGGGAGTCGGATCACTGCATCGGCCCAGCGCGCGGCGAGGGCATCGGTGCCATCGGTGCTTCCGTCGTCCACGACCACCAGCTCCCAGCACCGTCGGGGAAGATCGCTCGCGGTCAGCGCTTCCAGGGTACGCGACAGCACCCCGGTCCCGTTCAGGACCGGTACGATCACCGTCAGAAAGGGGTGGTCCGCCGTCATGCGCGCTCCATCGCGACCAGCCCCGATACCAGGCCAGGCGGCGTCACAATCCGTTCACGGGCATCAAGCCCTTCTCCGTGGCATGCTGCGATGGTCTGGATCATGAATGGCGTGTCCCCCGACCGGCCCACCTGCGGGAAACCCCCATCCCTAGCAGAAAGGAGGCCAGCAGTGCCAGCAGCACCCCCGCAGCAAGGCGGCGGCGGCCACCTACCGCTTCGCTGACCTGGTGTTGCCGCATCTCCCACGTCAGGGGCTGCTGATAGACGGCGGTGTAGCGATCCCGAGTGAATCGTCCAGAGGACTCCGCCCCTACCGTGTGGACCTCCACCCGACGCTCAGCGCCCTGCAACGTCACGATCAGGAAGTTATCCAGCTGGGCCGAAATCAGCCGGGCCGCCGGACTGCGCTGCAGCAGGGCCAGCACCGGTTGCGTCTCGATGGCCGACTGGTAGTAGTGCACGCCAGCGTGCTCGACGTGGGAGAACTTGAGCGGCCCGAGGTCGCCGCTGAAGACCCCGCTGACGCGCCCCGCGACCAGAAGCGGATGGACCTCACGCCACCAGGCGGTGCTGTCGTTTGCCCACCAGAGCAGGTGCCCCATGAAGACGAATGCGTGATCGTAGGCGGTCGGATCGGCCAGCTCGGCCCGGAGAAACGCCACCTGCGCGCTGTCCAGGGACCGGCGGGGGTAGACCCGCGCCGGCGCGCCCGCGGGCGGCGGTGGCATGGTCGAGAGCAGCAGCAGGCGCACCCGACCGAGGTTCACGGCCTGCGGCAGCGTACCATATCGGCGCAGCCACGCCCGACTTGTCACGGGATCGTGCCAGTCATGATTGCCGGGGATACGGTAGACCGGCAGCCCGAGCGTCGCGAGCGCCGAGTCCATCTCCTGCCACTCCCGCTCAATGACCGCCGAGTCGGCGAGGTCGTGGTCGTTGTCGCCCCAGATGATGTCGCCGGTGAGAATCACGACGTCGGGCCGCAAGCGGCGGAGCTGCTCGAGTGTTTCGACAAACAGCGGATTCAAGCCGGTGTCGCGCCCGCGAACGTGCCCCAGGACGGCGAGCGTGAGCGGCCGGCTGGCGGAATCGGCCGGAAGCGTCGCAGCCGGGAGTGGCCGCGCCACGGCGCCCAGGACGGTGGCCGCGAGCCAGAGGGCCCGGCGTCGTGCCACGGGTCGGTTCATTGTGCGGCCAGCGCGGGTGCGGACGCCGGCATGACGAGGTACCCTCGCAGATCAATCCGGCCACCGCGCAACTCGGTCAGGCCGGTCGTGGGATTGATCCGGGTCAGGCCTGGAGCGGGCACCACCTCGAGCCCGAGCGACGTGTAGTGGCCGGGCGGCAGGGAGAGGATCGCGACGCGGGCTGTCGCGAGCTCGGTCCCGGTGTAGATCGGGGCGACGATTGTGGAGTCGCCGTGTACCCGCAGACGCAGCGAGCGGAGATCGCGGCTGGCGTACTCCAGCACCAGCGTCCCGCCGGCGGGGAGCTGCCAGTCCACGCTTCGGGCGACGGTCCCGCCGCGTCGGGTCACCTCGATCACCAGCGCATCCCGCCGCTTCTCCAACCGGGTCACGAGGTCGGTCGCGACCCAGCCATCGGCCACGGCCCCGAAGTCGTCCACGAACCGCTGCCGGTCGATCGGGGCCACCGCCGGCGCCTCATGCCAGCGCGTCAGCGGACCCAGTGTTGTGCTGTCCTCCGGTACGATCCCCATGCTGGCATAGAGCCAGCCGAGGTCGCCCGGTTCCACCACCGTCGCGGTGCCGGCGGAGTCCAGCCCTGCGGTACCCAGCAGGGTGAGGCGGGAGTAGATATCGCGCGCGCGGGGGGTGCGGTTGCCGGCAAACTGCGTCGCCGCGACCGACGCCCAGCCACCGCCACCATAGCGCCAGTTCTTGCGGCGCTCGCGCAGCCCGGTGCGGTTGCGGGTGACGAGATTGTTCAGGAGGATCGGCTCCGAACGGTCCTTCACCTCGATGCCGATCGTGCAGCTATCGATCACGTTGTTGAAAACAAAGGGCCGGCTCGCCTCACCGATCGAAATTCCCTTGTCGCCCGATCCGGTGATTGTGTTGCCGATGATGCGGGGCGTGGAGGTCATGAGATCGATCGCATCGCCGCCGGTCAGCTCGAAGCGGGTGTCGCGGACCTCTCCCGAGGCGATGTCCATATCGAGCGCATCGGAATTGGCCCGCAGGAAATGGCAGCGGATCACCCACACCCGCGCGTGCATGGCGTGAAAGGTGTCATCGCTGCGGACATTGTCGCGGAACAGCACGTCGGCGAAGGTCACGTCGTCCGCGCGGTGGACATTCACCATGCCGATGTACTCGATCCGGTCCACGACCGAACCGCCGCCACCGGCGATTTCGGCATGCGCGACGATGCTGCCGGCCGCTCCGGCACCCAGCAGCACGAGAGTTCCCCACGGTCCGGCGGCGGAGGCGGGGAGGACGCGGATGGGCCGGTCGCGCGTCCCGCGTGCCAGCACCAGTCCCCGACTCACGATGGACACCTCCGGATCGAGCAGCAGCGTCGTGCCCGGCTCGATCACCAGCGTATCGCCCACGGGCACCCTTAGGGTCTCCCGCAGATGTACTGTCCCGGCGAGCCGATGCAGCGCGTGCGTCGGCCGGGGAAACTCCCACGCATGACGGCTCGGGCCCATGCCGATCGCCGCACCCGCGGCCCACTGGTCCATTGTGGCCGGAGTGGCGGTGACCCGGTTGGTCAGCTCGGGTGTGACGATCGCGGGGGCGGGCAGGCCTGAGAGAAAGAGCCGGTAGCTCTGCACCGCCGGACGCAACGCCATGCCGGAGGCGTCCCACGCGGGATAGAGCGGCACCGGATCGACCAGGACGAGCCGTGCCCCCCCGGCGGTCGGCACGCTCGTGAGGCGCAGGACGGGATCTCCGGCATCGAGAACGCCGTTGCGGTTCCGGTCCAGCCTGAGTTGCACCTGACCTCGCGGCGCCTGGGACACACCGAAGGCCCGCAGATCGACCCCGACAAATCCCCGGGTCTGCAGATCCACCACCCGCTCCCGGGCGGTCGCGGTCACGGCAACGGCGACGGTGTCATTCCCGAGCCAGCGTCGCAGCAGGGCGACGTTGCCCCGGATGCGGTGCACCGCCTCTGCGGCTTCGCCGACATCGGGAATCAGGCCGCGGCGCAGGCGGTCGGCGGCGAAGTATGGTGCGTAACGTGTCTCCGCCGTCGTCGCCAGGCTGTCGGCGACGCGCAGGATGTGATCGCCCTCGATCTGCCGGGCGATTTCCCGCATCGTGGCATCCACCACGAAGGGATCGCGCAGCACCGCCTCGAACAGATGATTCAACCGCTGCCGTGGCCGCGAGAAATCGAGCAGCCGGATGTCCCACGGAATCGGATGCAGCTGCTGCGTCGACGGGTCCTCGTACAGCAGCTGGTTGTGCACCCCGTCCATGTGGTAGGGATCGCCGGCGATGAACAGATAGGCGAACAGCCGGGCGAACTCGTCCCGGTCGAGCCGCTCGATCATCCGCTGGTGGTCGGCGAAGGTCGTTCCCGTCAGGTCCGCGATCAGCAATCGCAGCTGCCCGGTGCCCGCCGACGTGACCCGATCATTGGCCGCAGCGCGGTCCCAGAGATCGGGGTTCTGGTACAGATTGCGCGGCACGCCCTTGCGATACTCGCTCCGTTCGGCGGCATCCCCGCGGAAGATGTTGCCCGGCATGCGGTCGAAGGGGCGGAGGAAGGACTCATCCACGACCTCGACGAACCGGTACATCCCCACAAACCGGTTGTTGATATAGACCGGAACCACCTCGGTCGCCGGGGCGAGAATGCCGAACTCCTGCGCCAGCTTGCTGGCCAGGTAGGCAGGAAGCACGTCCTTCACCGAAAGGCCGAAGGAGCGGAAGCGCTTGTAGAACTCGTCGCGCGGCGTGCGCACCGTGATCGTGCGCTTGTCGGTCAGCCAGTGGATGCTGTTGTCGCCCCGCTTGCGCAGGCGCACCTGGATGCCGGTCTCGCCGTAGCGCAGCGTGCCCGTGACCCACTCGCCCCACATCCGCTGCCCGTCTCCCTGGATCGAATCCCACGCCGCGGCGGGCAACTCGATCCGGATGATGCCGGCATCGGCGGCGTCGGGGTTGAACTGGTCCCGCAGCCGCAGACTCGTGGGCAGCGTCGCCAGCCCCCCGGAGCGCGCCGTGAAGTACTGGCCCACCGTCTGCGCCCGCGACCACCAGTCATCGAACTGACGGGCATCGAGGTAGTCGCGGACGGCGCCGCCAAGCACGAGCGCCAGTGCCGCAAGCGGGACGACGGTCAGGAGAAGCGCATCACGGAGGCGGAGACCCAGCCACGCCCGGCGCAGCAGGCTGCGTGGCCAGCGTGCGGCGGGACGTGCGGCCAGCGGAGGCGAAACACTACTCATCGGTGTCCACCGCCAGCCCTTCGACGGCCCAGGGCAATCGGACGATGACGCTGTCCGCGGTTGCCGCGTCGGGAAAGGGCACCATCCGGGCTTCGGAGCGCGCGAGGCC